>CBJLVJ010000121.1:0-7413 GCA_966426465.1 uncultured bacterium
GTCACGACCTCGAACTCTGCGGCTTCGCGCTCGGCCTGCTCGGTCGTGCGCGGGTCGGTCAGCAGCAGCGCTTCGGCCGAGCTGACCAGGAGGTAGCCGGCGGAATCCCGCGGCGGCAGGTCGTGGCCCGTGTAGCCGCTCAGGTAGTAGCGCGACTCGGGCTGGGAGACCAGCAGCGCGTCGATGCCGTGCGTCTCGAACGCCGCACGAAGGCGCTGAAGGCGCTCACCGTAGGTCATTGCTTCTTGGCGGCTGTGCGCCGCGTCGTCGTTGTCTTCTTGCTGGCCGCGCCGTCCCTGGCGCCCTTGGCCGCGCCATTGCTGGCGCCCCTGGTTGTGGCGGCCTTCGGCGTGGCACTCTTCGACCGGGCGGTCTTCGATGCGCCGGCCCTGGAGGACGAGGCCGCCTTCGCGCCGCGGGCGGTACCGTTCTTGGACGACGCCCTGGTGGTGCCGTTCTTCGAGCCGGCGGTCGTCGTCCCGTTCGTCCGCTCGCGCGCCGCGAAGCGGGGTGGCTCGCCCTCGTGCTTCAGACAGCGCACCCGGCCCCGACCCATGTCAAGCTGGATGCCGCCGCATTGCGGGCATGGCTCCTGGAGTGGGCGGTTGAACGACACCCACTCGCAGTTGGGCCAGTTGGCGCACCCGTAGAAGGCGCGGCCTTTCTTGGATCGCTTTTCGAGGATCTCGCCCCCGTCGACCGGGCATTTGACCCCGACGCGGCGGGCGAATGGCTTGGTCTCGCCGCAGTCGTGCGTCGACGTGTAGAACGGGCCGAAGCGTCCCGTGCGCAGCTGCATCGGCACGCCGTGGCTGCACGACTCCTCGGGCGCATCGCTTGGCAGCTCCTCGGGCAGGGGTCGCGTTTCTTTGTGCTCGGGGTACTGCGAGCAGGCCAGAAACCGTCCGAAACGACCCTCCTTGATGACCATCGGGTGGCCGAGCGAACACACCTCGTCGGTCGGCACTTCAGCTGGCTTGATGCGCTCCACTTCCGCGTTGGCCCGCTCGAGATCGCGCGTCAACGGTTCATAGAACTCCTGCACCACCGGCACCCACGGGCGCTCGCCCTGAGCAACCTCGTCGAGCTTGTCCTCGAGCACGGCGGTGAAGTCGAGGTCGACGATGTCGCCGAACTGCTGCACGAGCACGTCGTTGACCAGCATGCCCAGGTCGGTGGGCTTGAGCCGCCGACCGTCGCGTTCGACGTAGCCGCGGTCCTGGATGGTGCCCAGGATCGGAGCGTACGTGCTCGGCCGGCCGATGCCGCGCTCCTCGAGCGCCTTGACCAGCGTCGCCTCGGTATAGCGCGGCGGGGGCTGGGTGAAGTGCTGCTCGGGGATGAGCCGCACCAGGTCGAGCAGGTCGCCGGTGGTCAGCTCCGGCAGCGGCTGTCGGTCTTCGTCGGTCGGTTCGTCCTCGTCCTGCCCGGCGCGGTACAGGCTGAGGAAGCCGGCGAACTTCAGCCGCGAGCCGCTGGCGCGAAACCGGTAGTTCGGCCTGGCCTGCGCCTGCGCGTCGACGTCCACGGTGGTCACGTCGAACACCGCCGAGGACATCTGCGACGCCAGAAAGCGCTTCCAGACCAGGTCATACAGGCGGTACTGCTCGGGCGTGAGGTGATCGCGGAGCGTGTCCGGCTCGCGGAAAACCGACGTCGGACGAATCGCTTCGTGCGCCTCCTGGGCCAGCTTGCTGCGTGTCTTGTAAGTCCGCGGCTCGGCCGGCAGCATGCCAGTGGCCAGCCGCGTGCGAATGTACTCGCGCGCCTCTTCCTGAGCCACCTGGGCGACGTTGACCGAGTCGGTTCGCATGTAGGTGATCAGGCCCACTGCCTCGCCCTCGCCGATCGACATGCCTTCGTAGAGCTGCTGGGCGACGACCATCGTGCGGCGGGCGGTGAAGCCGAGCTTGCGGCTGGCCTCCTGCTGCAGCGTGCTGGTGGTGAACGGAGCGTCTGGATGGCGCTGCTGCTCGCGCTCGCGTACGTTGGCGATGGACCACGCCGCGCCGTCCAGGTCGGTCTGGACCGTCTGGGCTTCGACGCCTGTCTTGAGGTCGATCTTCTCGCCTGCTCGCTCGACCAGGCCAGCAATGAAGGTGCCCTTGCCGCCAGCGCGGCGCGCCAGCTCGGCCTGTAGCGTCCAGTACTCGACCGGAATGAAGGCCTGGATCTCGCGCTCCCGATCGACCACCATGCGCACGGCGACCGACTGCACGCGCCCGGCGGACAGGCCGCGTCGGATCTTGCGACCGAGGAACGTGCTGACGGGGTAGCCGATCAGCCGATCGACGACGCGCCGCGCCTGCTGGGCATCGACGCGATGCATGTCGATGCTGCGCGGATGGTCCAGCGCATCCTGAACGGCGCCGCGAGTGACTTCGTGAAACTCGATCCGCTGGACTTGCTGGTCCCCGTCGAGGCCCAGCGCCGAGACGAGATGCCAGGCGATGGCCTCCCCTTCGCGATCGGGGTCGGTGGCCAGCAACACGGACGCCTTGCCGCGGGCATCATCCTTGAGCCGCTTGACGACGTCCTTGCGCTCCTTCGGCACCACGTACTGCGGTTGAAACTGGTGCTCCACGTCCACGCCGAGGCGGCTGGTGGGCAGATCGCGGACGTGCCCAAGACAGGCGCGCACGGTGAACTGGCGCCCGAGAAACTTTTCGATTGTTTTGGCCTTGGCGGCCGATTCGACCACCACAAGGCTCTGTTTAGCCATTTTTCAGACCCGGGTATACAACATCGAACCCACCTGGCGAGCCAATCCCTTGAGTTCCAGCATGGCCAGCGTGGCGGCAACCTCGCCGGAGCTCATGCCGAGGGTACGCGCTAACTCGTCAGCGTGGAGCGGCTCGCCCGTGAGCGTGCGCCAGACCATCCCCTCAGCCGGCGAGCCTTCTGGCAGGTCGCGTGCCATGGTTGTAGCACCTTCCGAGGCAGCGCCGATGATCTCCAGGACATCCTGCGCGCTGGTCACCGGCGTGGCGCCCTGGCGCAGGAGCTGGTTGGCGCCGACGCTCATGGCGTTGAAGATGCTGCCCGGTACGGCGAGCACGTCGCGTCCCTGTTCGAGCGCGAAATCAGCCGTGATGAGCGCTCCGCTCCGCTCGCCGGCTTCAACGATCAGCGTCGCCCGAGAAAGGCCGGAGATGATGCGATTACGCCTGGGGAAGTTGACCGCGTCCGGCGGCACACCCGGCGCGAACTCTGAGACGAGCGCGCCATGCCCTGTCTCAGCTATCCGCCGCGCCAGCCCGCCGTTCTCGGGTGGATAGACCTGGTCGAGACCATTGCCGAGGACGGCCAGGGTGCGACCGCCGGCGTCCAGCGCGGCCTGGTGCGCGGCCGTGTCGACACCTTTGGCCAGGCCGCTGATGACCGTGACGCCGGCGCCCGCCAGATCACGCCCCAACCGCTCGGCCACGGCGCGGCCGTACGGTGTCGCCCGTCGGGTGCCGACGAGTGCCACCGCCAGGCCGTCGTCGGGCAGCAGGCGTCCACGCACGAACAGCACCGGCGGCGCATCTGCGACCTGGCGCAGGTTGCTCGGGTACGCGTCGTCGAGCAGCGTCAGCGCCTGGATCCCGATCTGCTCCAGGCGACGCACGACCGCGTCCGGGCCGGTGCGCTGGCGCAGGCGCCGCAGCGACTCGGCCGTTCGCCGTGCGAGGCCGGCCGCGGCGAGCTCGAGGTCAGTCGCTTCCCACGCGGCGCGCGCGCCGCCACATGTGTCCAGCAGCCGCTGGAAGCGCACCGGACCGATACCCGTGGCCATGCTGAGCACGACCCAGTAGCCACGCTCGTCTTCCACGACCGCCGACACGCCCCCAACTATGGGGCAAAGTCGCTCGAGCTTGTCTCGATTAGCGGCCGGCTCGACCGCCAGGACAGCCCTGGCGCTCAGGCATGCTCGGCGGCGAGCCGCACGATCTCGACGAACTGGTCCGCCTTCAGGCTCGCACCGCCGACGAGCGCGCCATCGATATCCGGCTGGGCGATGAACGCGCCGAAATTCTCGGCCGTGACGCTGCCGCCGTACTGCACCTGCAAGCCCTGCGCGATCGCGGGACCGGCGATCTCGGCCACGCACTGGCGGATCAGCGAGATGGTGGCATTGGCGCCCTCGGGAGTGGCCGAGCGACCGGTGCCGATGGCCCAGATCGGCTCGTAGGCGATGACCGCTGCCGAGACGTGGTCCACCCCGTCGAGCCCGCCGCGCACCTGGCGCGAGACGACCTCCTCCGTCTCGCCACGCTCGTTCTGCTCCAGGCTTTCGCCGACGCACAGAATCGGCACCAGACCCACGGCCAGGGCCGCCTTGACTTTGCGGTTGATCAGGGCGTCGTCCTCGCCGAAGTACTGGCGCCGCTCGGAGTGGCCGAGGATGACGTAGTTCGCCAGGCCTTCGAGCATGGGCGGTGAGATCTCGCCAGTAAAGGCGCCCTTCAGCTCGGGGTACAGGTTCTGAGCGCCGACCAGCACGCCGGTACCGCGCAGGCGCTCAGCCACCGCCGCCAGACACGTGAACGACGGACACACGATGCGCTCGACGCTGGAGAAGCGTTGCAGGCCCGGCAGCATCGCGTCGAGCAGCGCCAGGCTTTCGGCAATGGTGTTGTTCATCTTCCAGTTGCCGGCCACGATAGGCTTGCGCTGGCTCATCAGCAGTCGTGCTTCAGCGCCGCGACACCCGGCAGGACCTTGCCTTCGATGAACTCCAGCGAGGCGCCGCCGCCGGTCGAGACGTGCGTCAGCTTGTCGGCCAGACCGGCCTGCTCGACCGCCTGCACTGACTCGCCGCCGCCGACGATCGTGGTCGCTCCCGAGTCGGCCATGGCGCGCGCGACGGCGAGCGTGCCGGCCGCGAAGCGCGGATTCTCGAACACGCCCATCGGCCCGTTCCACAACACGGTGCTCGCGCCGCGGATCTCGTCGGCAAAGCTCTCGGCGGTGTGCGGACCGATGTCGACGATCATCTCGTCGGGGCCGACCTCGTCAACGCCGCAGGTGCGCGTGGGCGCCTCCGTCTTCAGGTCCGTGGTCACCACCACATCAGTCGGGAGAACGATTTTTTCGCCGCGCCCGGCAAGCTCCCGCGCCGTGTCGACCAGGTCGGGCTCGAGCAGGCTTCGGCCCACCTCGCGCCCCTCCGCTTTCAGAAACGTGTTGGCCATGCCGCCACCGATCAGCAAGCGATCGACCCGATCGATCAGGTTGCGCAGCACGGCCAGCTTCGAGGACACCTTGGCGCCGCCGACCACGGCCACGAACGGCCGTCTCGGATTCTCCAGCGCCTGGCCCATCGTCACGATCTCCTTCTCCATGAGCAGGCCAGCCACGGCCGGCAGCAGGTGCGCGAGGCCTTCGGTCGAGGCATGCGCCCGATGCGCCGTGCCAAAGGCGTCATTGACGAAGACGTCACCCAGTTGGGCGACCTGCCGCGCAAACTCAGGGTCGTTGGCCTCTTCCTCGGCGTGAAAGCGCACGTTTTCGAGCAGCACGACGTCGCCCGCGCCGATCATCATGATCGCGGCCTTTGCCGGTGGCCCGACACAGTCGGCGCCAAACGGGCAGGGCGCCTCGAGCAATTCACCCACCCGCTCGGCGACCGGCTCGAGCGAATACTTCGGGTTCGGCTTGCCGTCGGGCCGACCGAGGTGCGACAGCAGTACAACCCGCGCGCCGTGCTCGCACAGGTAACGGATGGTCGGCAGCGCGGCGCGGATGCGTGTGTCGTCGGCCACGCGCCCATCCTGCATGGGCACGTTGAAATCAACGCGGACAAGAGCGGTCTTGCCGCTCCAGCCCACGTCGCGCACGGTACAGAGGCGGCCCACCTCTATTCTTTGCTGGTTGCCGTGGCCGCGGTGGAGGCGGCCGAGGCGCGCTCTCGCAGACGCGGGTTCTTGCCCCACATCGCTGGCTCGCCGACGATCTCCTTCAGGATCGCACCATTGGTCGAGACCTTGCCGCCCAGGTGGCGCGAGATGAACGCCGTGATGTCGGCCAGGCGGCAGGCGTAGCCGTACTCATTGTCGTACCAGCTCACGACCTTGGCCAGATTGCCAACCACCAGCGTGTCGAGCCCGCTGAAGATTGACGAGCGGGTGTCGCCCTTGAAGTCGGACGAAACCAGCGGCTCTTCCGTATAGCCGAGAATGCCGAGCATCGCGTCGCCAGCGTAGTCGCGCATGGCCGCGTTGATGTCGTCTTTGCTGGCCTCCCGATCCAGGATGGCCGTGAAGTCAATCACCGACACGGTCGGGCTCGGCACACGGAAGGCCATGCCGCCAAACTTGCCCACCAGCTCGGGGATGACCAGACCGACGGCTCGAGCCGCGCCGGTCTCCGACGGCACGATGTTCAACGCCGCGGCGCGCGCATCGCGCAGGTCTTTGGCGGCCACGTCCAGCAGCCGCTGCGAGTTGGTGTAGGAGTGGACCGTCGTCAGCAGGCCGCGCTGGATGCCGAAGCGATCGTTGAGCACCTTGGCCACCGGCGCGAGGCCGTTAGTGGTGCACGACGCGTTGGAGATGATGTTGTGCTTGGCGGGATCGAACCGATCCTGGTTGACGCCCAGGACAATGGTGATGTCTTCGTTCTTGGCCGGCGCGGAGATGATGACCTTTTCGGCGCCGGCGTCCAGATGCGCTCTGGCCTTGTTCGCGTCGGTGAACAGGCCGGTCGACTCGATCACGATTCGGACGCCCAGCTTCTTCCACGGCACGGCAGCCGGATCGCGCTCGGCGGTCACCTGAATTTCGCGCCCGTCGACCACGAACGAGCTTGCGCGCGCCTCGACATCGCCCGGGTACACGCCGTAGTTGCTGTCGTACTTGAACAGGTGAGCGTTCGTCGCCGTGTCGAACAGATCGTTGATGGCCACCACCTCGACGTCGTCGGGATGGCGTTCGAGCAGCGCTTTGAGGGCCTGACGCCCGATGCGGCCAAAGCCGTTGATGCCTACGCGTACTGCCACTGGCGGATCCTTTCTGTCTTGAATGCGTCCCGCCCCGCGTAGCGCGCGGACGCGGCCAACTCCTCTTCGATGCGCAACAGCTGGTTGTACTTGTTCACCCGTTCGCCACGGGCCGGGGCGCCGGTTTTGATCTGCCCGGCGTTGGTGCCAACCGCCAGGTCAGCAATGGTGGTGTCCTCCGTCTCGCCGGAGCGATGCGAGATCACGGCCGTATAGCCCGCCTCGCGCGCCATGTCGATCGTCTGCAGCGTCTCCGAAACGCTGCCAATCTGGTTGACCTTCACCAGGATCGAGTTGGCCGAACGTTCGGCGATGCCGCGCTTCAGACGCTCGGTGTTGGTCACGAACAGATCGTCGCCGACGAGCTGGACCCGACTGCCCAGGCGTGCATTCAGCTCGCGCCAGCTCTCCCAGTCATCCTCGGCCAGGCC
>CBJLVJ010000122.1:0-7387 GCA_966426465.1 uncultured bacterium
GACCTGGAGCCGACGCCCCCATTTGTCACGTTTGAGGGTCAGCTGACGCTGTGGGTCGACGATTTGCGCGTGGAGCTGCATTCCGCCGGCGTGCCAGCGCACACCACCAACGACGTGGTGGCCTGGGTTCCCGAGCGGTCGGTGCTGTTCACCGGCGACCTGGTGTTCGTCGGCGGTACGCCGTTTGTGCCGATGGGCTCGCTGAGCGGCTCGATCGCCGCGCTCGACTGGCTGCGTGCGTTCGGGGCGAAGACGCTGGTGCCGGGGCACGGCCCGGTGTCTGGCCCGACCGCGATCGACGACGTGCAGGCGTATCTCCATTTCGTCCAGGAGACGGCCCGGCGGGGCAAGCAGGCCGGCCTGGCGCCACTCGACCTGGCGCGGCAGACGGACCTGGGCCGCTTTGCCGAGCTGACGGACCCCGAGCGCATCGTGGGCAACCTGCACCGCGCCTACGCCGAGCTGGATGGCGCGCCGCCGGGCGCCGAGATCGACACCGCGGCGGCGCTGCGCGACATGATTGCCTACAACGGCGGCCAGCCGCTGCGCTGCCTCGCGTAAGGCTTAGCCGGCGGCGACGAGCTGGCGGACTCCGACCTCCTGGCGCACCATCTGGGCGGCTTTGGCCAGCGCCTCGAGCTTCATGCGTGCGATCGGGCGGGCAAGTGGCTTCATGCCGCAGTCGGTGGTCAGATAGACACGCTCGGGTGGCACGACGTCGATCACCTTGCGGATACGCTGGGCGATCTCCTGGGGCGTTTCGACCATCGACGTGCGGACGTCGACCACGCCGATAGCGACTTCCTTGTCGGCTGGCAGATCGCGGATCGAATCGATGTCGACCATGTCGCGGTTGGCGAAGTCCAGCACGAACTGGTCCACCGGCACGTCGTAGAAATGGGGCAGCACGGCCTCGTAGCCCTTCTGGAACAGGCCGGCCAGGCGGTTGCCCCAGGCATTGCCGTAGCAGAAATGCCAGGCGATCTTGGCGTCCACGCCGTCGATGCACTGGCGCACCACGTCGGCGATCCACTTGAAGTCGGCGTCGTCGCCGGTGAACAACGGCAGCCACGCGCCCAGGTCTTCGAACTGCAGGAACCTCGCGCCTGCCGCAACGAGCGCCTTCATTTCCGCGTTGAACACAGGCACGAGCGCTTCGGAGAGCTCGCGCGCGTTCTTGTAGTGGTTGAAGTAGACGTGCCAGGCCAGGTTGACCGGGCCGGCGCCGACCGACACCTTGAGGGGTCGTGTGGCATGCTTTGCGGCGGCCGTGTAGAAATCGGCAAGGCGCAGCGGGCCGGGTCCGACTGGCCCGCTGTTGTTGACGCCGCCCCAGTCGGACAACAGCGCGATCTCCTTGGTGCGGTCGGTTGCGCCAAGGGCGTTCGGATGCTCCTCTTTGGCTGGATCGAAGCCAGGAATGCGCTCGTACATGTACCAGCAGAAGGAGCCGATCACGCCCACGTAGTCGTCGAAGTACATCTGGCCGTCGGTGACGATGTCGAGGCCGGCCTCCTCCTGGTCGCGAATCGCCAGGCGTGTGGCGTCGTCGAACGCCTCGGCGTGGTCGACCGCCTTGAAGGCAACGCGGATGTCGCGGCCGAGCAACTGGTAGGTGAACCACTTCGGACGTGGGTAGGAGCCGACCATCGTCGTCGGTAGGATCGTGTCGACGATCTTTCGCATCCCTGGTCCCTCCCAGAGGAGTTGATCGGCCGATGTTATACGGCCGGCAACGCGCAATCACGCTGGCAGGAGCACGGTGAGCCAGGCGGGGCAATCAGCGCTTTCGAGGAGCGCGTGGCGCACGGATTGGGCGCTGGTGCCGAGCATCTTCATTGCGACGCCGTTGGTGGGTAGGGCTGAGGCGGCCGCCTGGGCGGGCGACGGCGCGCACGCCAGGCGTGCATTCAGGGCCGTGGCGGTGGCACGCTCGTAGCCCGGCCCGAACGCGAGCAAGCTGCCGTAGTGAGAATAGCCGCGCAGCTGCGCGGCACTCTCGGGCGTCAGCACGAAGCGCTCCCGCGCCAGCAGGTCGCCACGCTGCCGAACGTTCGTTTCGAACGCCAGGCGAGTGTAGGTGAACTGTGCGCCTGATGCGCCAGGCCCGACGACCTCGAGCAGCCAGGCGCTTGCATCGTCCTCGAGGTCCACGTCGATGCGCTGCGCGTAGCTGGCGCCCTCGAACGGAATCAGCTCATGTGGCAGGTAGCGCAACATTGCCCCACGCCCAACTGAGAGGTGGACCTCGAAGCTGATGTGTGACCGGTCGCAACGGTTGAGCTTCGTGGCGGCGGTGGTCGTCAGCGTCACGTCGGTGGATTCGCCGCAGCACACGTCGAGCCGCGGCGCATCGCCGTCGAACAGGGCCGCGGCCGGCGTGAGCATGACCAGGACGGCCTGACCGGCTGGGCCGCGCAGGGGCCGCTGCACGACCAGGGGCAACGCTGTCTGTGAGGCAACCAGGACCGTGCGTTCGCCTCGCCGGGCAAAGCGAAGCCGGCTAGGCGCGGCTAGCAACCTGCTCGCGCACCCAGTCGAGCACGGCTGACAGACCCTCGCCGTGGCGTAGATTGGTCAGCAGGACGGGCCGCCCGTCACGCACCTCGCGCGCTTCGCGCTCCATGACTTCGAGCGACGCGCCGACCGCCTCGGCCAGGTCGATCTTGTTGATGATCAGCAGCTCTGACTGTGTGACGCCCGGACCACCTTTACGCGGCACTTTGTCGCCTCCGGCAACGTCGACAACGTAGATCTGTACGTCGACCAGGTCCGGGCTGAAGGTGGCCGTCAGGTTGTCCCCGCCGCTCTCCACCAGGACCAGGTCGAGCGGCCGAATCTCGCGTTCGAGCGACTCAATCGCGGCCAGGTTCATCGAGACGTCGTCGCGGATTGCCGTGTGCGGGCAACCGCCGGTCTCCACCGCGACGATGCGGTTGGGCGGAAGTGATCCGGCGCGCACCAGGAATTCGGCGTCTTCGCGCGTATAGATGTCGTTGGTCACCACGCCAAGCTCCAGCTCATTGCGCAGCTGAGTACACAGACGGTCGACGAGGGCCGTCTTGCCGGAGCCCACCGGGCCACCGATGCCAATGCGCAGGGGCTTCATGAGGCGAACATGCGCGCGGGCGCGCGCTCGTGGGCCATGCAGGCAATGTCCCATGCCGGTGCGAATGCGCCGGCGTCTTCCAGTGACATGCGGGCCGCCTGCGCAACCGCGGCAGAGATATCTGGTTTGAGCGCGTGGAGGACGCGCTGTGCGTCGTGTTGGCCGAGCCAGCCCATGCGCTGGGCTGCCGCTACCTGACCCCGCACGCTGCTGAACGCGTAGGTCTCAGCTGCCAGGTCGGCGGGCAGGCGCAGTGCGGCGGCCAGTGCGCCGAAGGCGATCGGCTGATGGTGGTGTCGACCTGTGGCGAGGAAGGTTCTGAGGCGCGCGCTGTCGAACAGGTCGCACGCGGCGCGCAGCAGGTGTCTGCCGATCAGCGCGCTGGCCTCGCGGGGCTCGCGCGCGAGCAGCATCGCGTGCAGGTGCTCGTCCAGCGCGATGAGATCATCCTGGTACGCGTGCAGTGAGAAGACGAGCTCGAATCGGGCCAGGCTTTGCTGCACGCGCAGCGCCAGCGTCGCCTGAAGCTCGGCCGCGCCGCGCGGAGCGAGCGTTTCGAGGCCAAACGAGTGCACGTACGCGCCCGTCGGAAACGACGAGTCCAGCACGTGCAGCGCATTCAACCACGCTGCGCGCATCAGAAGAGGAAGTAGCGCTGGGCCATGGGCAAGTGTTGCGACGGGTCGCTGGTCAGGTGGACGCCGTCGGCGTAGACGACGTAGGTGGCTGGGTCCACCTCGATGTGGGGTGTGGCCGCGTTGGCCACCATGTCGCGCTTGCCGAGGTGGCGCGTGTTCCGCACGGCCTCGACGCGTTTGCGCAGGCCGAGGCGCCCGGGCAGGCCGGCTTCGAGCGCCGCCTGCGAGACAAACGTCAGGCAGGTTGCATGTGCGGCCGCGGCGGCGAACATCGGTCGGTACAGCACCGGCTCAGGCGTGGGGATCGATGCGCTGGGATCGCCCATGGCGGCGCAGGCGATCATGCCACCCTTCAGCACAAGCTCGGGTTTGACGCCGAAGAAGGCCGGTTTCCAGAGCACCAGGTCCGCCAGCTTGCCAACTTCGATAGAGCCCACCAGACGGCTGATGCCATGCGCGATGGCAGGATTGATGGTGTACTTGGCGACGTAGCGCTTGACGCGGCCGTTGTCGTGCGCCGGCGGATCACCGCACTCCGCCAGAGCGCCGCGCTGCAGCTTCATCTTGTGGGCCGTCTGCCAGGTGCGCAGGATGACCTCGCCAACACGACCCATCGCCTGTGAATCAGACGAGATCATGCTCAGCGCACCCAGATCGTGCAGCACGTCCTCCGCGGCGATGGTCTCCGGGCGAATGCGTGACTCGGCGAATGCCAGGTCCTCAGGAATATCCGGGCTCAGGTGGTGGCACACCATGAGCATGTCCAGGTGCTCCTGGATCGTGTTCACCGTCAAAGGACGCGTCGGATTGGTCGACGAAGGCAGGGTATTCGGCAGTCCCGCGACCTTGATGATGTCCGGCGCATGTCCCCCGCCGGCGCCCTCGGTGTGATAGGTGTGAATGGTCCGACCGTCGATTGCGCGAATGGTGTCCTCGACGAACCCGGCTTCGTTGATCGTGTCGGTGTGGATCGCGACCTGGATGTCGAGCTCGTCCGCCACGCGCAGGCAGGCATCGATGGCCGCCGGCGTACTTCCCCAATCTTCATGGAGCTTCAGGCCAATAGCGCCCCCGCGGACCTGCTCGCGCAGCCCATCCAGGCCACTCGAGTTGCCCTTCCCGAGAAATCCGAGATTGACTGGATACGCATCGGCGGCCTGCAGCATACGTGCGAGGTTCCATTCGCCAGGCGTGCAGGTGGTGGCATTGGTGCCGGTGCTCGGTCCGGTCCCACCGCCGATCATGGTGGTCATACCGGATGCGATGGCCTCGCCGATCTGTTGCGGAGCAATGAAGTGAATGTGGGCGTCGATACCGCCGGCGGTCAGGATCAGGCCTTCTCCGGCGATAACGTCAGTCGCCGCGCCGATGACGAGTAGAGCATCGACTCCGTCCATGATGTCTGGATTGCCCGCCTTGCCGATGGCGCGGATCAGACCGTTCTTGACGGCCACGTCGGCTTTGACGACGCCCCAGTGATCGACGATCAGCGCATTGGTGATCACAAGGTCCGGCACATCTACCGCCGTGGCGGACTGGCCCATGCCATCGCGAATGGTTTTGCCTCCGCCGAACTTGACCTCATCGCCGTACACGGTGCGGTCAGCCTCGACCTGGACGATCAGGTCGGTATCCGCCAGGCGTACCCGGTCTCCGGTTGTCGGCCCGTACAACGCGGCATACCGGCGGCGGTCGATCTCACGCGGCATGGTGGCTACCCGGTGAGCGGACCGTTCACCAGGCCGTTGAAGCCGTAGGCGATGCGGCGGCCGGCGAGGGGGATCAGCGCGACACGCCGGCGTTCGCCCGGCTCGAAACGAACGGCGGTGCCCGAGGGAATGTCGAGCCGACGGCCGTATGCCTGTTGCCGGTCGAAGTTCAGCGCGCGGTTGACCTCAAAAAAGTGGAAGTGCGAGCCAACCTGAATCGGCCGATCGCCTGTGTTTTCAACCTCCAGCTCGAACATCGGGCGATTCGCGTTCAGCGCGATGAAGCCCTCGGCGCACAGCACTTCGCCCGGAATCACGGGATCGGCTCGTGAACGGTGACCAGCTTCGTGCCGTCCGGAAACGTCGCTTCGATCTGCACTTCGGCAATCATCTCGGGCACGCCGTCCATCACCTCGTCGCGGCTGAGAATGTGCTTGCCCAGGCTCATCAGCTCTGCCACGGAGCGGCCGTCGCGTGCGCCCTCCATCAGCTCGGCGCTGATGACTGCCACGGCCTCGGGATAGTTGAGCTTGAGTCCACGTCCGGCCCGCCGTCGCGCAAGCTCGGCGGCCACGAAGATCAGCAGCTTTTCCTGCTCACGCGGCGTCAGTCGCATACGTTGGGCTAAGGCTACGATACGCCCATCGATGACGCACGGCGGAGAACACGCGGCGGAGCGGTCGCTGGTTGGACGACGCGAGGACGTCGACCTGTATGCGCGGACGTACAGCACCGTGCTGCGCAGCTCGGGCGAGGTGCGCCTGCGCGCGTTCGAGCGCGCGCACACCAACGTGTGGCCCAGTCTGCACGGCGGCGCTTCCAGCCCTGAGCCCGACACCGGTGCGTTGATCTACGCCGTCAATCGCCTGCCTTCGGTAGCCGGCAAGGTCGGGCGGGTCATCCTCGGCCAACTGCCGGAGCACTTCGCGCAGGCGCTCGGCCGCCCGCTTGACGACTGGCTGGCCGTCCAGGCGCCAGCCCGGCGACGGCAGTGGCACTACGACGGGCGCAGCACCCTGGCGGTGCACGTGGCCAGCGCGTCCGATATCGACGACGTCATTCCGACCCTGGTCGCCTATCAGATTGAATGGAACAAACTCCACGCCCGATTCCGGGCCGATGCACGCATCCGCGCCCTGGTCGAGGAGGGCGGGCTGCCGGACGAGGCCTCGGCCGAGCGGGTGCGAGAGCACCTGTCGATCGGCCTCGACGACTGGCAGCGCCTCGTGCGCGCTCTGGCCGAGGCGTTCTGGCCCACACTGCGGCTGATCGCGACATCGGAGAAAGACTTCGCGGTTCGGCTGTTGGGCGGTTCCGACGTTGGCTACGCGAAACTGACGCGCCGCTGGTGGCAGCCGATCGGTGAGGCGCTGGCCCAGCGGCGGCTGGTCAGGCGCCCGATCTATTTCGTGTCGTCCAACCTGCACAGCCTGGTGAACCTCGTGTCCGGCTACGCGCCGCGGCGGGCGTCCACGCTGTGGAGCTTCCTCGAGCGCAGCGGGGCGGCAGATCCCAGCGGCGAAGCGGCGGAGCTTGCCGCGCTGCGCGGGCAGGCCAATACCGAAAACGTGCTGTACTACGCGGCACGGCTGTGGCATCAGGCCCACCCGCACACCCTCGTCAAAGACGAGCGAACCGCGGAAGAGGAGGAGCGCGGCATCGTCAGCCTGGCGCCGGTCGAGGGCGCCGACGTCGGCGCGCAAATTCTCGACGTGGCGCGCTTGCAGCCTTCGGATTTCGACCCGCGCCTGGCGGACCTCGGCTCCGCGGCGGGCCGGTCGGACGCGGTGATCGTGAACATCGACTATCCACTGGGCATGGGCGCCTACCACATCCTGCGGCAGGTGGCCGAGGCTGTCGACAACCTGGCTGGCGTGTACGTGCTCGGCAAGGCGGCCACGCTCAACGGCGACATCGGCGACGTGCTCATC
>CBJLVJ010000123.1:0-7299 GCA_966426465.1 uncultured bacterium
ACGTCGTCGGAACCGTCGATGAGATTCCGCCGGGGCAGCGCAAGATCGTCGAGGTGGGCGGGCGCGAGATTGGCGTGTTCAATATCGGGGGCGAGTACTTCGCCGTCCTGAACCGCTGCCCCCACCAGGGCGGACCGCTGTGCAGAGGCAACACGCACGGCTTTTTGCGCCCCGCCGGTGTCGGTGAATTTCAGTACAGCCGCGCTGGTGAGATCCTGCGTTGTCCGTGGCACGGCTGGGAGTTCGACCTGCGCACCGGCCAGTCATGGTTCGATCCAGCGCGGGTGCTGGTGCGACGCTACGACGTCTCGGTCGAACCGGGCACGCGACTGGTCGCAGAGCCCAGCGCTCCGCCTGGCATGGAGGGACTGGAGCCAGGACCGTACGTGGCGGAAACATTCCCGGTGTCAGTCGAACAGCGCTACGTGCTGGTCGAGATCGGCTGAAGCCGCGCTGCCTGAATTATCCTTCCTACAGGAGGTGGTTCGTCGATGACCGTCGAGATCACGCCGCGCGCCGAGGCCGTAGCGGTATCGCCTGCCGAGAGGATTGCCCGGTTTCGCGCAATCGATACCGACGTCCACAACGACCTGCCCAGTTACGGCGAGCTCAAACCGTTCCTGGCCAGCCAGTGGCACGCCTGGCTCGACAACGGCGGCCCGGGCTTTGCGGCGCGCGCCTATGCGAACACCGGTTCTGGGCGTATGGACGACGCCGTGCGCGAGGAAGATGACCTCGCCGCGGGCGATCCCGAGTGGGTCATTCAGCAATTGATGACAAAGTACCGCATCGATATGGCAGTGATGACCGGCACGATGACCCAGATCAGCGTCCAGCACAATCCGCGCTTCGGAGCCGCGCTGCTGAGCGCCTACAACGACTGGCTGCTCGAAAAGTGGGTCCGCCCGTATGCCTGCTTCAAAGGCTCGATCAACGTTGCGCCCCAGGACCCGGAGGCCGCCGCGCGTGAGATCCATCGACTGGGCGACGAGCCCGGCATGGTCCAGGTGTTGATGGCGAGCGCCGCGCGCATCCCGTACGGCCAGAAGTATTACTGGCCAATCTACCGGGCCGCCGTCGAGCACAACCTGCCTATCGCCATCCACGTGGGATCCGAAGGAACTGGTATTGCCAACCCACCGACGGGCGTTGGTTATCCCTCCACCTACCTGGAGTTTCACACCGACCACTCACAAACGATGATGGGCCACTGCGTGAGCGTGGTCAGCGAAGGGCTGTTCGAGGAGTTCCCCACCCTCCGCTTCGGGTTCATCGAGGGCGGGATCTGCTGGGCGCCCTACGTGATGTGGCGGCTGGACCGCATGTATCCGGCGCTCAAAGCCGAAGTCCCACATCTCAAAAAACTGCCGAGCGAATACATCCTGGGCAACTGTTACTTCAGCACACAACCGATTGAGGAACCGGACGAGCGCCGCCATCTGGTGCAGATGTTCGAGATGCTGCGCGCCGACAAGACGGTCATCTTCGCCAGCGACTATCCACACTGGGACTTCGACAACCCCTTGACGGTGCTGTCATTTCTCCCGCCGGCGATGAAGCGCCGCATCTTCGTGGACAACGTGGTCGACTTCTACGGTCCGCGGCTGCTCGAACCCAACCGGAAGGTCTGATCGGATGACCCTCACCACGCCGGCCGCGGCCGATGCGGCGGCTGCCACACGCCTGCGGACCATCGATGTGGATCTCCACCATCAGCTGGACGACTGGCAAGCCGTCGTGCCGTACGTGCCAAGCGGCTTACGCTGGCGTCTTTCGCGCAAAGAGGGGCCGCCGCTGGCGCGACACGGCTTCAAAAAGATCGGCGCGACGTACGGCGATGCCCCGATGCCGCCCACGACTGGCGGGGCGAGGCGTCCCCATCCGGCGAGCGATCCGAGGTGGGTCGCGGAGCAGTATCTCGAGCCGCGCGGCGTCGACCTGGCGATCCTGACGGGCACACTGTTGAGCCTGGGAGTGCAGCCGAACGCCGATCTGGCGTCGGCGATTGCCGCTGCCGTCAACGACTGGACGCTCGAGAGATGGGTGCGACCGTCCGAGCGCTACAAGGGCTCGATCGTCATCGCTCAGCAGGACCCGGCCCAGGCGGTGGCGGAGATCGACCGGCTCGGCGACGACCCGGGCATGGTCCAGGTGCTCATGGGCAGCGCGAGTGAGGCTCCGCTCGGGCGACGTGCGTACCACCCGATTTACGACGCGTGCGTCCGCCACGGTCTCCCGCTCGCTTTGCACATGGGCGGCGAGGGCGCCGGGATCTCCCCGCCGGCGACGGCGGTCGGCCATCCCACGACGTACTTCGAATGGTACGGCTCGCTACCCCAGGGCTACATGGGGCACATCATGAGCATGGTCACCGAAGGCGTCTTCGAACGTTTCCCGTCACTGAAGGTGGTGCTGTACGAGGGTGGCGTCTTCTGGCTACCCCATCTGATGTGGCGCTTCGACAAGAACTGGAAGGCCCAGCGCTCCGAGACGCCCTGGGTCAAACGGCCGCCGAGCAGCTACATCCTCGAGCACTTCTACTCGACAACCTACCCGCTGGAGGCTGCGCCCGATCCGACATACCTGCACCAGGTGCTCGACATGATCGACGCCGAACACCGATTGCTTTTCTCCAGCAACTATCCGAACTGGGAGCTGGGCGATCCATTTGAGATGGTACGCGACGTGCCGGAGGCGTTGAAGCGACGCGTCATGGTCGACAATGCGTTGGCGGTCTACGGCGAACGCCTGCTCATGCCCAATCGACGGGTGGACTGATGGCCACGCACGTGGTCGCGCGTATCGACGAGATTCCCGCCGGTGGACGCAAGATCGTGCGCGTAGAGGGACGCGAGGTGGGCATCTTCAATCTGGACGGAGAGTTTTACGCGCTCAAGAACTCCTGTCCGCACCAGGCAGCGCGGGTCTGCCTGGGTCGAGTAGTCGGGACCACGCTGCCGTCGAACGTGTACGAGTTCCGCTACGGCCACGAGGGGCGCATCCTCCGCTGCCCCTGGCACTCGTGGGAGTATGACATCACGACCGGTCAGTCGGTCTTCGACCCCGGCGTTCGAGTGGTGACGTATCCGGTGGAGGTCAGCAACGGCGAGATAGCCGTCACCATCACGTAGTCATGGATGGATTTTGTCATCCGTTTTGGCTCGGCGGACGGCCTCGAGGACGAGGCGCTGGCGCTTGCCCGGCGGCTGTTTGCCCACTTCGATGAAGCCATCGATTCGCTCACGCTGGTGCCTGTGGACGCCGACGAGCTCGCCCTGTTCCTGGATGGCCGGCTGATCCATTCGCGCGTTGAATCCGGGCGTGCGCCGCGCCTGGCAGATGTCGTCGCGGTCATCGACCAGCCCTCAACCCAGGGTGGATCGGGTAACACTATTGCATGATGCGTCAGCACTCAGCACGTGTCTCGCGTCGGGCGGCACTCACGTGGATTCTCGGGACCAGCGGGGTGGCCTTGCTGGCAGCCTGCGGACCGCAGCCGCAGGCGCCGGCCGCGCCGGCTGCCACGGCGCAGCCGACCAGCGCGGCACCCGCGCTAAGCACCCCGGGCACCAGGCCCGAGCCCGCCGCGGCAGCGGGCACGCCGAAGCGCGGCGGCACGATAACGGGTGCCCAGCAGAATGACTGGGAAGGCTTCGATCCGCATCGCCAGACCAGCAGTCCCGGTGCCTTCGCCCTGATGTATGACACGCTGGTCAGGTGGAGCGTGCAGCCGGACGGCACGCTCAAAGCCCAGCCGGGGCTGGCAACGGAATGGCAGCTGGCCAACGACGCGGCCGTCTTCAAGCTGCGCCAGGGCGTCAAGTTCCACGACGGTAGTGACTGGAACGCCGAGGTCGCGAAATTCAACATCGAGCGCCTGATGGACGAGAGGTCGAGCGCCAGATCGTTCGTGGCATCGATTGCCACGGCCGAGGTCGTCGATCCGTACACGTTGAAGTTGAACCTGAAGGCGCCGGCTGGATCGCTGCTGAGCAATCTGTCGCAGGCGGCTGATGGTCGCACCTTCATGATCTCGAAAGCGATGGCCGAGAAGGCTGGCGACAAGTACGGCACCTCGCCCGAAACGACCGCCGGAACCGGCCCGATGAAGCTCGTCGAATGGGTACAGGGCAGCAACCACGTCGTCCAGCGCACCGGCAGTTACTGGGAGAACGGCGCTGACGGCCAGCCGCTGCCCTACTTCGACACGCTGAACATCCGCTTCATCGCCGACGACTCGGTGCGGATGGTCGAGCTCCGGTCAGGCAACGTGGACGTTATCAACAACGTCCAGGCCAAGGACGTCCAGGCCGCGCAGCAGGACCCGGCCATCGACCTGGTCGAGAACCCGTACCAGGTGAGCGCCTACCAGTTCACGTTCAGTGCGAAGAGTGAGAAGTTCAACAACCTGAAATTGCGCCAGGCCGTCCAGTACGCGATCAATCGCGACGCCGTCGCCAAGGTGCTTGGCCAGGGCATCGGCTCCGCGATGAATTACTTCCTGGTGAAGGGCTATCTGGGGTACGACGAAAGCCTGCCCCATTACACGTACGATCCGGCCAGGGCCAGGCAGCTGCTGAGCGAGGCCGGCTATCCAGACGGGGTCGAATTCACCCTGAGCACCATCAACCGTTCCGTCGATCAGCAGCAGGCCCAGATACTCCAGCAGATGCTCGAGCAAGTTGGCATCCGCACCAACCTGGAGGTGCTGGAGCGAATCGCCTGGGTCAACAAGATGCAGACGCTCGACTACGACATGTCGACGTATTTCACGACGATGCGACCGGACCCTGACAGCATTCTCGGCGGACGCTTCGAGACCGGCGATGGCAAAAACTACTCCGGTATGTCGGATGCGACACTGGACCAGCTGCTGGCGAAAGGTCGAGCCTCGTACCAGGATGCCGAACGCGCCGCCGCCTACAAGGACGTGCAGCAGCACATCTATGAGACTGCCTGGTATGGAACAATCTGGTACCGCAAATACCTCGATGCGTTCAAGAAGACCCTCAAGGGGCACGAGCCCACACAGGAGCCCGATTGGGGCCTTCGTCCGGCCTGGATTGACAGGTAATCCACCAGTGCGGTGCGGTACGGGTCTGCCGGACATGTATCGGCGTAAGACAGCGACCACCTGTTTCTCCCGAAAGGGAATTGAGTGTTTCAACATTCGGCCGTGAGCGAGCGCATCGAGCGGCCGAGGCGAGAAGCCAGACCTTCAGTGGATGTGAGCCCGCCTGTACTGGTCGCGGCCGATTAACGCGCGGCGTCAGCATGGCGAGCTACATCGTCCGACGGCTTCTGCAGATGGTGCCGGTGGTCGTGCTGGTGAGCGCGGTCGCGTTCTCCTTGCTGTTCGTCCTGCCGGGCGATCCCGCGCTGGCTATCCTGGGCGAGGAGCAGGCCAAGAACCAGCAACTCTATCAACAGCTTCGGACACAGCTGGGGCTGGATCGGCCGCTGCCGGTGCAGTACGTCGACTGGGCGAGCAAAGTCATCCGGGGTGATCTCGGCACGTCGACGCGCACCCAGCTGCCCGTCTCTCAACTGCTGGTGCAGCGCATCGGGCCGACGGCACAGCTCTCGGTTATGGCGATGGTCCTGGGCGTGCTGGTGGCCATCCCGGTTGGCGTCCTCTCGGCCGTGAAGCCGAACTCGAGATCCGACGTCGTCGGTACGGTCCTGGCCATGGTCGGCGCATCGATCCCGCCCTTCTGGCTGGGCCTGCTGCTGATCCTTGCCTTCGCCCTGTGGCTGCGCTGGCTGCCGCCCTCGGGCTACGTGTCCCCGACGAAAGACCTGGGCGCAAACCTGGCGCTCATGGTCATGCCCACCGTAACGCTGGCGGGCGGCATTGCCGCCATCGTGATGCGCCAGACGCGCTCGGCCCTGCTGGAGGTGCTTCGGCAAGACTACGTCACCACGGCCCGAGCCAAGGGTCTGATGGAACGGGTGGTGCTGACCAAGCACGCTCTCAGGAACGCGCTGATCCCGATCGTGACCGTCATCGGCCTGGAGTTCGGACACCTGATGGGCGGCGCGGTGATCACGGAGACGATCTTTTCGGTGCCGGGCGTCGGACGCCTGGCGGCGGACAGCATCTTCCAGCGCGACTTCCCGGTGCTGCAAGCGGTCGTATTGCTGCTGGCGTTTGCCGTTCTGCTGGCAAATCTTGTGACCGATATCGCCTATGCCTGGCTCGATCCACGAATTCGTTACCGATGAGCGCAGCTGACCGGCCTTCTCGCCAGTGATGCAGGCAGCAACGGCCACGCGCGCCGCGGTCGCGCCGACAGGTAGTCGCGGCAGGCGCCAGCCGGAGTGGCTGCGGCGGCTGTTGCGCTCGCGCCTGGCGCTGCCGGCCATGGTGGTGCTGTTTGCGGTTGTCGTGTGCGGCGCCGCGGCAACGGTGGTGTCGCCGTACGATCCGTATTTCCAGGACTACGCGAGCGTGCTGGAGCCGCCTTCGCGAGCCCACCTGATGGGCACCGACGACATCGGGCGGGACGTGCTGAGCCGCATCATCTTCGGCGCCCGGGTGTCGGTGAGCGTCGGTCTGGTGGCGGTCGCCCTGGCGATGCTGATCGGCGTGCCACTCGGGCTGGTCGCCGCGTACGGCGGCGGCTGGCTGGACGACATCATTATGCGCCTGATGGACGCCATCGCGTCGTTTCCGGCCCTGGTCCTGGCGCTCGGCATCACGGCCGCACTCCGACCGGGCCTGCTGAACGTGATGGTCGCGATCGGTGTCGTCTACACGCCGATGTTCGGCCGGTTGGCGCGCAGTGAAGCGCTCTCACTGCGAGAGCGGGAGTTCATCAGCGCCGCTCGCGTGGTCGGGGCTGGACCACTGCGCGTGATCCGGCTGCACATCTGGCCCAATGCCACCGCGCCCATTATTGTGCTGGCCTCGTTGCGAGTGGCCTCGGCCATCATCACGGAGGCGGGGCTGAGCTTCCTGGGCGCCGGCGTGCCTCCTCCAACACCGAGCTGGGGAGCCATGCTCAGGGCGAGCTATCAGTACACCGAAACCGCGCCGTGGCTGGCCATCTTTCCCGGAGTGGCGATCTTCCTGACGGTCCTGGCTACCAATATCGTTGGCGACGCCCTCCGCTCAGCTCTCGATCCGCGCATGCGTGTTTGACCGGGTACGCAGAAAGGACGATCAGGACTCGAGCTCATGGCTGAATCAGCGCGCACCATAGCAATCCTCCGCACGCCGGCCGACGACCTGGCAGCTTCTGGACCGGTCGGCTGGGCGTTGGAGCAGTTGCGGCAGGCATTGAACGCACGCGGGGT
>CBJLVJ010000124.1:0-7296 GCA_966426465.1 uncultured bacterium
TGGGCGGCGTCCCAGGTCATGCCCAGGCGCGCGTAATCCTCCTCTGGAGAGTACGACCGCGACCGGCTGTCCACTCCGAAGCGCAGGGCGAGGACGGACAGCAGGCACAGGCCGGCGACGAACATCAGCAGTTCCATGGCAATCAGCGAGCTCCTGTCTGGCGCACAGCGATATTGGCCTGTATCATCTCACCAGTGGACCGCCAGGAACAGGGCCAATTGGAGTCTAATGGACTGGTCGGCCTGGTGCGACGGCCGACCCTCGACGGGCCCGGTCCACGCTATCGCCGCCTGGCCGAGGCGCTGACCGCGGCCATCGAGCGGGGCGACCTGACCGACGGTTCGCTGTTGCCTCCCGAACGCCTGCTCGCTCGTGAGCTCGGCCTCAGCCGCAGCACCGTGGTTGCGGCCTACGACCTGCTGCGCGACGAGCAGCTGGTCGATCGCCGCCAGGGCAGCGGCACGCGCGTGCGCGCCATCCATTCGCCACAACCGCGCGGACTGGAGCTCGGTCGAATGCTCCGCCGGCCGTCGCTGGTGGCCAACGTCGAGGGCAACCAACGCCAGGGCGAGATCATCGACCTGCTCGGCGCCTACCTGCTGGGCACCTCGGGGCTGCCCGCCGCCGCGCTGCAGGAGGTCGACGCCGAGGTCACCGCGCTCAGCCACACGTCGGGTTATGCGCCACTCGGCTATTCACCGCTGCGCGAAGCGATTGCGCGGTATATGACCGCACGAGGGCTGCCCACCCAGCCGCACCAGGTGCTCGTCACCGCCGGCGCGCAGCAAGCGATCCATCTGGGCGCGTGGCTCCACGTGCAGCGGGGCGACCGTGTGCTCGTCGAAAATCCAACCTATCCAGGCGCGCTCGACGTGTTCACGGCTCTCGGCGCACGCGTCACCGGCGTGCCCACGCGGCGTAACGGCGTGGCGCTGGACCGCCTGAGCGAGCTGGTCGAGCGCGAGGCGCCGCGCCTGATGTACCTGATTCCGACGTACCAGAATCCCACCGGCGGCATGCTGGCGCAGCACGGACGGCGCGCCCTGGCCGAGCTCGTCGCGAGCCGCCAGATCCCGCTGCTGGAGGACGACTCGCTCGCCGAGCTCGGCATCGACAGCGAGCCACCGCCGCCCGTGGCCGCCTACGCACCGAACAGTCCAATTCTCACAATTGGATCGCTCAGCAAGCTGTGCTGGCCCGGTCTGCGCGTTGGCTGGCTGCGCGCTCAGGAAGCCGTCGTGACGCAGCTCGGCCGGCTAAAGGCCGCGAGCGACCTGGGCGGGTCGTTCCCCTCCCAGGTCATCGCGACACGCGTCTTCGACATGCTCGAGGACCTGCGTCGCGAGCGAAAACCGCTCATCGCCGAGCGGCTCGAGCTCGTCTCGCACCTGCTCGGCTCACGCTTGCAGGTCTGGTCGTGGGACCGCCCGCGGTGCGGACTGTGTCTGTGGGTGCGGCTGCCCTATGGCAGCGCGGCCGAGTTCAGCCAGGTCGCGCTGCGCTTCGGGGTATCCATCGTGCCGGGCTCGGTCGCCTCGCCGGATGGCAGCTTCGACGACTACCTGCGGCTTCCGTTCGGACATCCCCCGGCAGTGCTCGAGGAGGGCATTGAACGCCTGGCGCGCGCCTGGCAGGCATACGCACCCAGGGAGCACGCGCGCGGCCAGCACGTCACCGTCATCGTCTGAAGCGTCCCCGCTCCTTGCTGATTCGCTGCATCTAGGTGTAGCATGACAATAAGTAGCTGATGGCACCAACCACCACCGATCGTCCGACCGGCACGACCGGACCCGAACACCTGGCCCGCTGGATCGCCGGACCCCAGTGGACGCTCCTCGACTCCTGGCCGCGTGTGGTCGAGATGCTCACGCGGGCGAGCTTGCACGCGCAGCGCGCCATCTTCGACCTCAACGCGCGCACCCTCGACGTGCTGGTGGATCCCGATCGCTCGACCCTCCTGGCCTGGGCCGAAACGACCGAGCGGACGCAACAGGCAGCGCTCGACCTGTGGCAGAGCCTGATGCGCGAAAGCGCGCGAGTTGCCGGCGCGACGACCACCGAGCTCCAGCACAGCGCCGTCCACCTCCTGGACGCTCTGGACCAGGAGCGAACAATGCGTGATCGTGTCGAGCAGCAGCGCCAGCGAGAGCACGCGCGGGCAGAGCGCGAGCACGCTGACCGACAGACAGTCGAGCGCGAGCGAGACGAGCAAAAGCGCCGCGCCGACGACGAGCACCGAGCTCGTCAGCAGGCCGAGCGGGCGGTCGAGCGACTCGAGCGAGAGCTCGCCCAGGAGCGCGAACGTGCTGCCGCTGCGCCCGATGAGGCGCATTCTTCGAATCAACCGCCGGCCGTCAACGTGATCCACCGTGAGGAGGATTGGGCGGTCGTTCGCGAAGACGCCAAGCGCGCCAGTGGGGTGTTCAGCACCAAGCGAGAGGCGCTTCAGCGAGCGAAAGAGATCGCCCGCCGCGAAGGCGCCGAAGTCCAGGTCCAGCCAGATGGCGAGGGACCTGGCGCCAGGTCATAGCCGAGCTGGGCGCCAGGTCATAGCCGCTCAGCGGCCTGCACCTGAGAGCGGCTCTTGCATGCGCGAAGCCGCCTCCACGAACTGGTGAATGCGGGTGGAGTCGGCGTCGGGCGCCTCACTGCTGAAGCGCTGCCAGATGGCGGTGGCCTGACGCGCCAGGTCGGTGGACACACCGGCCTCCGCCGCGCTCTCCAGGAACAGCGAAATGTCTTTGGTCATGAGCCCCGCCATGAACCCGAAGTCATACGTCCGCGGCAGCACGTGTTTCGGGAACATGTGCACGCTTGCCTGGGTGCGCCCCGACGAGACGTTGAGCACGTCGAGCATCTGGGCCATGTCCAATCCGACGCGCTCGCCGAAGACCACCGCTTCGCTCGTTGCCGCCAGCGCGGTGGCGATGATGTAGTTGTTGAGCAGCTTCATCGCCTGGCCCTGGCCGGGTAGCTCACCCATCAGGAAGATGTTGTTGCCCATGGGCTCGAGCAGCGGCTTGACACGGTCGAACAGCTGACGCGGGGCGCCCACCATGATCGCCAGCGTGCCGGCCGTGGCGCCCGCCACACCGCCGCTCACGGGTGCATCGACGTACTCGATGCCCGTGGCGCGGAGCCGATCGGCACATGCTCGTGCGGCGGCGATGCCGATAGTCGAGAGATCGATCACCGTGTGTGTTGCGCGACGCTCGGTCTGGGCGATTCCCGCACACACGGCCAGCGACGCGCGGCCATCGGGCACGCTGAGCAGGATGGTATTCGCCGTCTGCACCAGCTCATCGACTGAGCCCGCCGGCTCGGCGCCTGCTGGCAACCGTTCACGCGTGCCAGCCACGTCGAAGCCGAGCACCACGTGGCCGGCCTTGACCAGTCGCGCCGACATAGGCTGGCCCATGTGGCCGAGCCCGACGAAGCCGAGCGTCTGCGCCTCGGTATTCGGATTCACCCTGCCTTCCTCCTCGGTGGCAGCCCATGGTATCCGCCCAGCCAGCCTCAGCCATTCACTCCGGCTCGGGTAGCGCCGAGCGGAGCGATGCGTTCCGCGTTGGCGTGCCCGATCAGGTCCGCCACGCCCGGGTCGAGCTGGCCAAGCAGCCCGCGGTAATAGTCGACAAGCTGACCGACGTAGCCGGCCTGGTAGTGGGCCGGCGCGAACAGGTCCAGGCCTACCAGGAAGCGGTCCGCGTAGTCCTCGAGGACGGCCGCCCAGGCCGGCTCCAACGTGCCATTCGCACGCAGCAACACGGTGCCAGGACCAATCCAGGGCGTGCGGGCCGAAAGGTCGGCGAGCACATTGGGGTTGCGGCGCAGCACCGCGCGCGCGGTGTCGGCCGGGCCGTGGCCAGCGTGCGCCCAGACGAAGGTGGTCTCCGGAGCGGCGCGGAAGGCGCGCTCCAGCTCGTCCGCGAAGAACCATTCCTGGTGCACGTTGACCGGAGCGCCGAAGCGAGCGGCGGTCTGGTAGGCCTGAATGAGCGCGGGGTGGTCGGCCGGCACGTTGTTGGCGGGCTCGCCATAGTAGCCGCCGCTGGCGCCGAGCTGAAACGGAGAGTGGCGGCAGATGACCTCCCCCAGTCCAGTGACGACGCCCGCGCTCAGCAGCTGCTCCAGGCCATCGGGGTGCACGTAGGACGAGTCGGGATGCAGCGCATTGGGGTAGGCCTCGGCGAGGAAAGGCGCCACCCGCCCGGGGAAACGGTCGCGCGCGTCGGCTGCCAACTGCCACGGATTGCCGAACAGCAGCGCGCCCTGTACCCCGGCCGCGTCGTACAGGCTCATCAACGCGTCGATGCTGACGCCTGCATCCCAGTTCAGGTGAGCGTGAGCGTCCACGAAGGGTCCGCCGTAGGCGCTGTCCGCCAGTGCCGGGGCCACGCGCCACGGCAGCGCCACCAGCGTGCTCGACGTCAGCAGCAGGCGCAGCGCCTTGCGGCGGCTGAGGCCCGCGGGACCGATGGGGAATAAGGAGTCCGTGCGCATTGTCCTTGTGAGGGAAAGTATGGATGGCCTCCGGCGCGCGGGACCATGAAAGAGATTCAAGGAATGATCAACAAGAGCGAACTGGTATTCGGCCTGGACACTTTCGGCGACGTCACCGTCGACGCGACAGGAACACGCCTGCCTCAGGCCCAGGTGATCCGAAACGTGGTCGAGGAGGGTGTGCTCGCCGATCGACTGGGTGTGGACGCATTCGGCGTCGGCGAGCATCACCGCGTCGATTTCGCGATCTCCGCGCCCGAGCTCGTGCTCGCCGCGATCGCGAGCCGGACCAAGCGCATCCGCCTGGGCACCGCCGTCACGGTGCTCAGCTCGGACGATCCGGTGCGCGTATTCGAGAAGTTCGCCACGCTGGACGCGATCTCGGCTGGCCGAAGCGAGATCACGCTGGGGCGCGGCTCGTTCACCGAGTCCTTCCCGCTATTCGGCTTCGACCTGGCCGATTACGAGCAGCTCTTCTCGGAAAAGCTCGAGCTAATGTCGCGCCTGCTCACCGAGCAAGCCGTGACATGGGAGGGCACGCTTCGAGCGGCGCTGACGGCGCAGCAGGTCTACCCCAAAACGGAGAGCGGACACATCCCCACCTGGATTGGCGTGGGCGGCAGCCCCGAGTCGGTGGTGCGAGCGGCCCAGTACGGATTCCCACTCGCGCTGGCGATCATCGGTGGTGACCCGGCCAGGTTCGCTCCGTACGTCGAGCTGTATCGTCGCGCGCTCGACCACTTCGGTAAAGAGCGACTCCCGGTGGCCGTCCATTCGCCAGGATTCATCGCCGAGACCGACCAGGAAGCGAAAGAAGTGCTCTGGCCGCACTATCAGGCGATGTTGACGCGGATCGGTCGGGAGCGAGGCTGGCCGCCGATCACCCGCGAGCGGTTCGAAGCCGAGGTCGACCATGGGGCCTTGCACGTCGGCTCGCCGGAGACGGTGGCCAGAAAGATCGCTCAAACGGTGCAGGCAGTCGACGTCGATCGGTTCGACCTGAAGTACTCCAACGGAACCCTGCCGCACGAGCGGCTCATGACCACCATCGAGCTGTACGCCACACAGGTGATCCCACGGGTTCGCGAGCTGCTGTCCAGCGACGCCATCGCCGCCGCCGCCGCGTAACTGACCGTTTTCGCGGCGGCGGCCAGCGCCCGCTTACTTTGGCCCGTGGGGCCAGTTGGCCGCGTTGAGGCTGAAGGCCGCCCGCGCGGTGGAGCTGTTGTTGATGGTGACCACGACAACCCTGTCACCGCTGGCGATAGGTCCGCCGCGATTCATGGTCTGGTCGTTCACCGAGTAGGTGTGGCTAGCGCCGTCGTTACCGGCCACCGTCAGCGAGGTGGCGCTGGCGGCGCTCGCCACGCCAGGCGTCACCGCGACGTCGACGGGTGTCCCGTCCTTGTCGGTGAGACTGATCTGCACGCCCTTGAAGTGTGCAAACCGCTCCGCGGCGGGGATGTCTTTGAGACCCGCCAGCTCGGGCGGCAAGTTGTGGTCGTCGGTGGCGCGCACGTGGGCCACGGCTGGTGCATCGCTTGCCAGCGCATTGCCCACCAGCACCGCACCGGTTACGAACAGCGCGACCACGAGGGCCGCCGACGTGAGCAGAACCGCGACTGAGACTTTTACCCAGGTCATGTGATGTGATTGGACTCCTTTGCTTGGGTCGCCCTCAGTCTGGCGGTCGATTGTCGTCACTCGGTCTGGTGGTTGTCGCAGCTATGTCGCAACCAGGCGGCAAGTGTGGCGGGATACGCGATGCAGGCCGTACAAAGTGGCGACACATGACTGGAGCGGTGTTGCTGGTCGAAGACGAGCTGGACCTGGCGCGTATCGTTGCCCGCGAGCTCGAGGCGGCGGGCTTCGACGTGCGTCAGGCACAGGACGGTGAGACCGCGCTAGCCTGCCTGGCGAGCCAACCACCGGATGTCGTCGTGCTCGACTGGATGCTGCCCGGCATGGACGGACTCGAAGTCTTGCGGCGACTCCGTCAGACGTCAGCGCTGCCTGTGTTGATGCTGACCGCGCGAGCCGAGGAGATCGACCGTGTGATCGGTCTGGAGGTTGGTGCCGACGATTATCTGACCAAGCCGTTCGGCGCGCGCGAGCTGGTCGCCCGCGTGCGCGCGCTGCTGCGCCGCCACGCACGTCTGCAGGAGATGCTCGCCGCCGACCGCCGCGAAGGGACGACCGCGCTGAGCTTCGGACCGTTACAGGTCGACCCCACCGCGCACATCGCGACACTGCAGGGTGAGCCCCTCGAGCTCACGCGTACTGAATTCGGGTTGCTCGATTTGCTGGTGCGCAACAAGGGCCGCGCGTTCAGTCGCGCCTATTTGCACGACGCGGTGTGGGGCGAACCAGCGGTCGAAGGCGACCGGTCGGTCGACAATACGGTGTTGCGGCTGCGCAAGAAGCTGGGTGAGCTGGGCGATTCGATTGAAACGGTCTGGGGCGTCGGCTACCGCCTGTCCGCCCGCGCGCGGAGCGAAATCCGGTGAAGCTGTTCCGCCGGCTGCGCTGGCAGCTAACGCTGTCACACCTGCTCGCGATCGCCTTCACGCTGCTGAGCATGATCGCCGCGGTGGTCGTCATCGTTGGCAGCGTGGCCGCCAGGCAGGCGACGGATTCACGTCAGCCGGCGTCGGACGCGCGGAACGTTGCCGGTGTCATCAGCGGTCTGGTTGACGCACGCGCCGCTCCAGCCGAGCTCGATGCCGTGCTCCACGGCCTGGCGAACGGAACCTTGCGCATGACCGTTGGCTTTCCAGATGCAGGGTTTCACGG
>CBJLVJ010000125.1:0-7292 GCA_966426465.1 uncultured bacterium
GTGGTCAGGATCCACGCCCCGACGCGATCCGGGTCATCGATCTTGTCGAGCCCCTGCACCAGGGCCACAAAGACCTCCTGGAACACGTCGGCGGCTGCTTCCTCGTCGAGTCCCGCGCGTCGCGGAATAGAGTGGACGAATCGCTGATACCGATGAACGAGCGCTTCCCAGGCCTCCTCGCTGCCTTTGCGGCAGGCTCGCACGAGCGCTGCGTCGCTCGCATCGGTCACTCCCGTGTTGTCATCCTTCGCTACAGCCTACTAACCACTGCGTGGGCAATGCGCCTAATCCGGCCAGCAGCAGCCTGGACGGCGAAGCCGCGGGAGCAGGCTCAAGTATGCTACGAGGGGTGGACGGGCGCGACGACTTCGACGATACCGAAGCGACGACACGCCAGCGGGCACGGGTCAGCAGCATCGAGCCCCGCCTGAGGCGAGAGCCCGTTGAGACCGTGCAGCCGACTGACGCAGATCGAGGGCGTCGAGTGCTGGTCGTGGAGGACGAGCGCACCATTCGCCATTCCATCACGGGCTACTTGCAAGACGCGGGCTACACGGTCGACGAAGCGGAGAACGGGGCCGAGGCGCTCAACCGCATGCGCGATGCCATACCCGACGTGGTCGTGCTCGACCTGCTGATGCCCGTCATGGGTGGGCGCGCGTTCGTCCAGGCGTGTCGAGAGGACGCACGCCTGGGCGCAGTGCCGGTGGTGCTGCTCTCGGCTGCTCACGACCTGGCCCAGGCGACGGAGCAGCTGCAGCCGCGCGCGTCGCTGGCCAAACCGGTCGATCTTGACGTCCTGCTAGCAGTGGTCGATCGGGTCTCGCACTACTAGCGCTACGGGTTCCCGTCGCTGGGTGTGGCGTGGTTGTGGGTGTAGCCGTCGAGCACGCCGGCGGGTGCCTGGTCGGTCGCACCGATGAGGACGCGGCTTGCGTGCCGCGCGCCAGGCTCGCGGAACTCGAGGATCAAGGCGCCGCCATCGCGTGGCGCCATGAAGCGCAGCTGTGTGGTCAAGCTCGAGTTGCCCGACAGCTTGCCCGTGGGCGCCGACGATCCAGGCAGCTGCGTAACGTCGCCGCCGGTGCTGGTCACCATCTTGAATTCGTCCTGGAACGAATAGCTGATCGCGCGATTGCTGGTGTTGCTGACGATCACGGACAGCTCGACCTGCTCCTTGTCCGGTGGCACCAGGTCGCCGACCCCGTGCGTCACGCCGGCCAGGTCGTCCGCGCTCAGGCCAGCCAACTGGGTCACCTGTCGGACGTCGATTACGCCGAAGCTGGTCGGCACCTCGTCGCCCACGGTCCAGGCTGGCGGCTGATGCGCCGGGTCGTCGGGGGTGGTGATGACGCTCACCCCGAGGACGGCGCCGAACACGGCCAGCAGCACCACCGTACCGATGATGAGCAGCAGCGGCAGTGAGCGTGGTGGCGCGGCGAGCACGGCGCGAGGGCGAGACAAGGTCGAGATCACAGAGGAACCTCCCGTTTGCAGGACCATAGGCCGCGGCGGCATAAGGCACGTCAGGGAAATCCCGTAAACGTGCCTCATGTACGTGGGCCGTCGGACCTTGTGCGTGCTCGGTTGGCGGACTATTCTCCGCGCGCCGTGACCCGCGTCTGCTTTCTCGCCTTGACCATCGTTTCACTTGCCGTCAGCTTCGTCGTCACGGCGCCCGCCGGCGCACAGGACGCGGGCGCGACGGTTCACCTGGTCGAAGGCGACGTCGCCGTCGGTCCGCCGAGCGTCGACACGCCGAGTGGCGAGCGAATCGGCCGCCTGGCGCTGGCCAATCACCTCAGAAACGTGACTCCCACAGCAGGCATCGACCCAGCCCTGGACACGAACGCGCGCGACCAGCTGCGCACGGCGATCGACCAGGCCGGCACGCTAGGGAAATGGGGCCAGGGCAGGCCGGTGCTGCGCGTTGCACCTGACACACTGGTACGCCTGGGTGTGGTCTCGTCCGTCGAGGCTGATGGCCGCGCCAACCTGTTCTCGCTCGCCGGCCCGGCGCACGCCGATGCCGTCGGAAGCGCTGGCGGCGTGGTCACGCTGGGCAATTCTGGACGCAGTCTGCTGGTGGCGGCCGTCGCCTGGCGAGACAGCAGCCTGGCCATGCTCGATGACCTGAGCGCGACCTTCGACGCGCCACCCCAGGGCTCAGCCGAGCTCGACGCGGCGGCGGCCACGCGCTGGCTCGACCAGGAGAACCGCGCGCGCCAGCAAGCCGGTTTCCCGAACGACCTGCTGGCAAAGCGCAACCCGGTTCTGGACCGCGAGGCCGAGAACATCCTGCTCGGCATGCGTGGCGAGCCACTCCTGCCGCGACTTACCGAACCGCCTGCCGGCTTCGAAACGCCTGGCGCCTTACACGCCAACAACCGCACGTGCCAGCCGAACTGCGACCCATTCTGGGCCGCGCCAGACCGACTGGTGGATGCGTACGCGCAGACCTCGGTCGAGGACCGTCTCGGATCCGGACCCGACCAACCGTACCTGCTGAGCTTCGACCTGTACACCCAGCAGCAGCGCTGGCTGGTGCGCTACTGGGACAGTTACCGACTGTTCGGGGTGGCCGCGCACGTGCGCACGGACAATGACGTGGCCGACCATCGGCCACTGGTCCGCGCCGCCGTCGAGAGCCTCGCGCCCGGCGGCGCCGACCAGTGGGACGTGCGGGAGTACCCGGTCGACTTCGTGATCGTCGGTTCGGACTCCTGGCCGAGCCCCTGACGCCGGGTTACGGGTGTTTGATGATCACGCTGTTGGCCACGTTGGCCGTCGGGTCGTAGGTCAGCGTCGCGCCACCCGGCGCCGCTGAAACGTTGTCGAGCGTGAAACTCATCGACGACGTAGCGATGTAGCCGGACTGCAGACTGCACGTGCCGCCGGCGTCGGTGATGCAGGTCGCCGCGACGGAGAACTTGTTGCCGTCGCTGAAGGTGCCCGAGACCTGAGCGTTCGGAACCGCCCCCCTGGCCGAGGCGATCGACGCGGTGGCGATGCCGTTCATGGCACCGCGGGCGTCGACCGTCGCCGACGGGCTCAAAGCCGCCACGTGGGTAACCACCGGTTGGGCCGTGATCGTGAGTGTGGTTGCGCGGGTGTTGTCGGCGGTCGCCTTCTCGCCGGGTACTGGCGCCGCGGAGGCAGTGATGGTTCGGGTACCGGAGGCGCCAACGGTGTTGAGCGACACCGAGTACGCGGCGCAGCCCGCGGCGGGCAGGCTGACGCTGCGCTGGTCAAGCGTTGCGCCACTCGACGTGTCGGTCACGGTCACGCTCACCGTCTCGGCAAAGTCGCCATCGTTGGCGACGCCGACGCCGACGGAAGCCGGGTCACCTGAGGTCACGCTTGGCGGCGCGCTCAGGGTCGAGATCGAGACGTCGTGCACGCGGGTTGTTGGCGCCGGGCCCAGGTAGAGCATGGGCGAATGGCAGGGATCGGCGGCAGCAGGCGCACCGAAGCCCTGGGCGTCGCGCTGGCGTACCGCCCAGCCGACAGCTGGAGTGGTGAGTGCCTGGCGGATGGCGGCGACCCCGACCTGGTCGGTGGCCATGCTGTGCGTGGAGACGTACAGGGCGGCAGCGCCGGCGACGTGCGGCGCGGCGAGGCTGGTGCCGCTCGCCACGACGGTGCCGCCACCCGGCGCGGTTGTCTGAATGCAGGTGCCCGGGGCGACGACGTCCACCGCGGGCCCCAAGTTCGAGTACGTGGCGAAGGTGTCGTCCACGCCGGCGCCGCACGTCGGGGCGGCGCCTCCGCCCGCGGCGCCATTGAAGTCAGTCATGGCTCCCACGGTGATCACCTCCGGGTACGACGCGGGGAAGAAGCCGCGAGCGTCGGCGGCCGAGTTGCCGGCCGCGGCGACATAGACGACCCCCCTGGCCACCGAGCGGCAGATGGCCAGGTGAACCGCGTCGGTGGTCGATGGACCGCAAGCGGTCGGATCACCACCTGTTCCCACGATACTCACGTTGACGACCGCGATGTCGTTGGTCGGGTCCGCGTCGGTGCGCGTGCCGGTAATCCAATCGATGCCACATACGAGCGCTGCGCCAGTCCCGCTACCGCTGGTGCCCAGCACTCGCGCCGACCACAGGCGAACACCAGGCGCTACGCCTACCACGCCAGCGGCGTTGTCGAGCGCGCCGACAACGCCGGCGGTTGCCGTGCCGTGGCCGTTCAGGTCGGTCAGGGCCGAGTTGAAGTCCGGAACGCAGTTGGTTCCGCCGACCACCTGCAGGTCGGGATGGGTGGCGTCGATGCCGGAATCGAGCATAGCGACGTTGACCGGGATACGCGTGTCGACGCCATCGATGCGCGCAATGGGATTGAGGTCGGCGCCGACGCGCTGCACACCGGTAGGCATGATCTGAGCGGCCGCGTGGATGGCGCGGTCCGGGCTGACGGCCTGCGCTCGACCGCTTCGCCGGAGCTGCTCGGCGGCCTGCGCACTGCCGTGGAAAGCGAAGCCGCGCAGGCCATGCTCGTAGACCTGGGTGACGTCCACGCCGTGGCGGGCGTGGGCGTCGTCTGCTTCGGCACGGGCATCGGCGTCGGGTGCGAGCAGGACGATGAACTGGTCTGGAATGAGGTCCGCGTCTGAGGCGGGCGATGCGACTTGGGTCGAGGAGGGTGGGGTGAGCGGCGCCGCGTGGGCGACGAACGGGACGAAACCCAGGGCGGATTGGGCGACCAGCGCGACGACGATCACGGATCGACGGCAGACGCCGGGACGACGGTCGGTCGGCATACAAAGTCACAGAACGGTAAGACGGGAGTCAGCGTACGGTCACCGTCGGGGACCTTCGTCCGAGCCCGGCGTGGACCTTGGTGTGTACGGCTGATGCGCTGCCCGGTCAGGCCTTGAGGATGTCGGCCGCCTGTCGGCTCAGATCGTCGAGGATGTCGCGTGCCGGCCGCTGGCTACGCAGGGCGTCGATCAGCGCCTGATCCCACAGGTCGCGGATCTCAGGCCAACGCACCGGGCCGCCCTCCGACTTGCTGATGGCGAGCTGGCGCGATGCGCCAGTAAGCACGACGCTGGACCTGAGGTAGTCGGAGACGACCAGCGACTTGCGAGCGGGCAGCGCGTTGAGCGCCACGTCTATCTTCAGCATGCCGTCCTGACTGGTCAGATACTCGACCAGCGACCAGGCCTCCGCGCTGTACTTCGAGGCGCGTGGGATGCCGATCAGGTCACCGCTGACGAACTCGCCATTGTCCTTGCGGCGCAGTGACGGCAGAACGCCGATCTGGCTGGCCGCGTCCGGGTTGTGCTGGATGTCGCGCCAGACGCTGTCCGGGTAGGAGCCCATCGACGCCTTGCCGGCGGCGATCAGGCTCGAGTCCGGCTGGCCAGAGCTGACGCCGACCTCGACCACGCGCTTGTCCCGCACCAGGCCAAGCCACCACTCGAGCGCCTCGACCGCTTCAGGCGAGTTGAAGGCTGGCTGCGGCCCGGTGTTTGGGCCGTTGAACAGCTGCGCGCCGTTCTGCCAGAAAAACGGAAAGAAGTGCTGGCGCGGCTGATCGGCCGCTGACGTGGCGCCGCCGACGATGTCGAAGCCCGCCCGGGCGAGCGTGCCGTCGGGGTTGCGCCGCGTGAGCTTGACCGCGGCGTCCGCGAGCTCCTCCCACGACGTGGGAAGCCTGGCGGCGTCCAGCCCGATCTCAGCGAAGTGATCTTTGCGGTACAGCAGCACCGACGTGGCCGCTCGGACAGGCAGGCCGTACAGGTGGCCCACCCAGGACCCGTTTTGCTGCAGGGCCAGGATGAAGTCACCCAGCTCGCCCGCGCGGACCTGAAACTCGACGTTGAGCAGGGCATTCTGCGACGTGAACCCGGCGAACCACTCGTGGCCAACGATGAACACATCGGGCGGGTTGCCCGCTGCCAGGTCGGCGTTCACCCGCTCGGCGACGCTGCGCGAATCGGGCAGGTACTCGACGTCCAGCGTCACGTTCGGGTTCTGCTCACGATAGCTGGCCAGGACGCCTTCGAAGACCTGCTGTCCCCCGGCGAAGCCGAAGAGCGCATTGACGACGCGAAGCGTGACGGGCCCGCTGGCGGGCTGGAACGGCACGGCCGTCGGGCGGCTCTGGGCGATGAGCGGTCGTGGCGTCGCCGTCGGCACCGCCGGAGTAAACACATCGCACGCGCCGAGGAGTGACGCGGCCGAGCCGAGGCCCACCAGGTGCAGGAGCTGGCGACGATCCACGCGAAAGGTTGTACGGCATGATTGGCCACAGACGCAGCAGCGGCGGTGAGGAGCGCATCCCCACCGCCGCTGCTGTTGTCTTCGATTGTCTATGCAGTTGTTGGTCCCGTATTCAGTTGTAGCTATTCAGTTGTAGGGGTCGTGCTGGGTGGGGCCCCCGTCAGGCGACCCCACCCGCGTCTGGTTGGTCAGCGCAGAGCGATGAAGGCGTCCACGTCGACCTCGGTTCCTGTCGAGGCGGCGTTCTTGGTGCCGGTCACATTGACCGTCACCTTGTGCTGGACGCCCGCGGCCAGGCCGGCGGTTTGCCACACGACCTGCGCGCCCTTTACCGATTGCGAGTACAGGTCGATCGTCTGGATCGGGCCGGTGTCGACCTGGACCGTGGCGATACCCATAGTGGGGCCGAGCGTCGAGACCCAGGCCACGTCACCGTTGACGGTGAACGTGACGTTCTGGAGCGCGGCGTTCGCGCCGGACGCCGTCGAGTAATGAACGGTGCTGCCGTAGGCATAGCCGGTGGTAGCGCTGTTCATGACCTTGGTCGCCCAACTGCCGGAGTAGCCGATGCTGCCAGCTCCGCTGAGCAGCGGACCGACGATGCTGTCGTCGACCGGGATCAGCGTAAACGCCTGGCTGACGGCGCTGTAGGCGCTGCAGACACTGCTGTCCGTGCTAGAGCACGCCCGCACCTGGAATTGGTACTTGTTGAGGCTGATGCCACTGGTGGTCATCTTGCCTACGGCCAGGTTGACGGTCGTGGCTGGCGCAGTCGAGGTGAACCCTGCCTGGCTCGGCAGACCCGAGGGGGCCGTCCAGATCGTCAGGTTGGTGCTGTTGCTGACGGTGCCCTGAACCTCATAGTGGTTCACGCTTCCCGTCGCGCTCGCGGACCAGGACAGCTGCACCGGGATGGTCCAGGTGGCCAGGTTCGCCGGCGCGTTCGGATTCACAGCCGGCGCGGTAAGCGGCGTCGGGGCGGCGAAACCCTGCTGGGCTGGGCCGCCCGGCGTGGCCGGAGCCGGGGTGCCTGGCGCCGGAGGTTGAACGCCACCGCCCGTG
>CBJLVJ010000126.1:0-7236 GCA_966426465.1 uncultured bacterium
GCTCCGCTGCGTGCTGGTTCTCCTCGGCGCGCTGATCACGCGGTTCGCCTGGACGGAGGCGGGCAAGGAATCGGCCAATGACCCGCGGGCGTACTTCAGGTACACCACCGATGGGCGCCTGCCTCCGGAGGCGCGTGCCTCAGCTGTGCCAGCCAACGCGTCGCCGCAACGCCAACGGCACGGAACCCTGGAGCGGCCCGATCTGCCGACGCATGGCCGCGTTTCTGGCGCCATCACGGTGGTTCAGGAGGACCGCTTCCGGCTGGAGGATGCCGTTGGCCGTGGCTATCTGTTCACCCTCGGCCGCGGGCTGGGATTCGGGGTGCAAGATCTGCGCGCCTGGAGCACCCGCCGCGCCCAGCTGGAGGTGGAGTACGAAGGTGCGCCGGACCTCGGCGCGGTCGCGGTCCAGGTGCGGGAGCACAACGCCTGACGCTCGCGTCGTGCCGCGGGTGCCTTACCAGGCCAGCGTCAGCATGTCCTCCTGGACCCTGACCAGGCGAGCGTACAGCCCGCCCGCGTGGCGCAAATCCGCCAGAGTTCCGCGTTCGACGATGCGCCCGGCGTCCAGCACCAGCAGCTCGTCCAGCCACTCCAGATCGACCAGCCGGTGCGTCACCAGCAGCACGCCGCGGTCAACAGCCAATGACCGGATGACACGCATAATGGTGCGCTCCGTCTGCGGATCCAGGTTGGCCGTTGGCTCATCGAACAACAGGAAGGGTGCCTCGAGCAACAGCATGCGTGCGATGGCAAGTCGCTGGCGCTCGCCGCCTGAGAGCCGCGCCCCGTGTTCGCCAACCTCCGCGTTCAGCGCATGCGATAGCTCCACAGCCTCCAGGGCTGCATACATCTCGGGGTCCGTCGCCGCGGGGCGAGCAAGCTGCAGGTTCTCACGTACCGTGCCCGCAAAGATGTAGCCTTCGTGCGTCAGCAGCCCAATGCGGCTGGTCAGCGTGTCAGTCGAGAGGCTGCGCAGGTCGCGCCCATCCAGCAGCACGCGGCCCGCGGCTGGGTCCCACGCCCGCGCTGCGAGTTGGAGCAGGCTGCTCTTACCAGCTCCACTCGGACCGACGATCCCAATCGCCTCTCCGCGCCGGACGGCGAAACTGACGTCGCTCACGACGGGTGCGGCATCGTAGGTGAGACCCACACGCTCGAAGGTCAGCGATCGCCCGGCTGGGGCTTCCGCCAGGACTGCAACACTCGTGGCCAGTGCCGGAGGACGGTCGGGGACTGCCAGGATGCGCGCTGCCGCGGCGCGTGTCGCGGGCAGCCGCTGCGCCGCCTGCGCCAGTGGCTCGAAGGCTTCGGCAACCCCGAGCAACACCACCGGGAACACCGCGACATACGCCGCCTCGAACACATGCGTATTTACCAGGGGAATTGCCAGCAACAGGAGCGTCCAGGCGCCAAAGCGGACCGCCGCGTCCTGCGCAGCGAGTCTGCATCCAGCGATCATCGCCAGGCGCTTCTGGCCGCGCTCCAGCGTTCTGCTGATCGTGTCCAACGCGGCCAGGACCACCTCGCCATGTCCGAATGCCGACACGTCCACCATGCCGGACAGGGCGTCCGAAATCTTGATGTCGAGGTCGGCGCGCTGCTGGACCAGGCGCGCGTGAAGCGAACGAGTCGCCAGTGCGCTAGCAACCGGTATTCCCAATCCGACGATGACCAGACTCGCGGCCACGACCGCTGCCATCGAGGCATCGACCAGCCAGACCGCGCCGATAACCACCACGAACGTCAGGACTGCCACCCCGAGCGGTGCGACGAGTTGCTGAAACAGGTTTTCCATTTCGTCCACATCTCGCACCAGCCGCGCGAGCAGGTCGGCGCTGCGCAATGCAAGGAGTTGCCCGCTCGACAGGCGCATGACTCGGCCGAAAACCCACAGCCTCACGCGAGCAAGCAACCGGAAGGTGACATCGTGCGAAACCATGCGCTCGGCATAGCGGAAGAAGCCACGCGGCAGTCCAAACACGCGCACCAGCGCCAGCGCCCCGGCCAGCGCGACAAGCGGCGGACGGAGCGCGGCCGTGGATACCAGGTACGTCGCGACGGCCAACAGCCCAGTGTTGCTGGCGACGGTGGCCACCCCGAGAAACATGGCAACCACAGTCCAGGCGCGAGCAGCTCGCAGCCAGACGACGAGACGAAGGAGATCCTTCACGCGATCAAGACTCGCGCGCGAGGCGCTACGAGGGACGCGAAGACGCCGTTGCGGTCGAGGAGCTCGCGGGGGCTGCCTTGCTCCACGATACTGCCGGACCTGAGGACGATAATCAGGTCAGCCGTTGCGACGGTACTCAATCGATGCGCAATGATGAGGACGGTCCGCCCGTCGCCGAGCCGGTCGAGATTTTCGCGCACCACGCGCTCGGAGTCCGGATCGAGCGCGGAGGTGGGTTCGTCCAGGATGAGCAGGGGCGCGTCCTTGAGCAGCGCACGGGCGATGGCCAGGCGTTGAGCCTGGCCGCGGCTCAGGCGCGAGCCGCGCTCCCCCAGGCGGGTGTTGTAGCCCCAGGGCAACGCGCTCAGGAATTCATCGGCGCCGGCTAGCCCGGCAGCGTGTCGGACCTCCTCCAGCGTTGCGTCCGGGCGCGCGATGCGCAGGTTGTCCAGCACGCTCGCGTCGAACAGATATGGGTCCTGGGGCACCAACGCCAGGCGTTGTCGCCAGGCGTCTGCCGTGACCTGCGTGATTGGTTCTCCGCCAGCAACAATGGTTCCGCTGGTTGGCTCCAGGAAGCGCGCGAGCAATTGGACCAGGGTGGTCTTGCCCGCGCCGCTTGGACCGACGATGGCGGTGCGCGTGCCAGGCGCGAGACTGAAACTGACGTGATCCACCGCCAGCACCGCGGCATCGGGATAGCGGAAACAGACATCGGCGAATGTCATCTCGGCGGCCGCCCCGCGCAGGACCTTCTCGCATGCCGGTGCTTCGGTAGCGATCGCCTGGCGCTGAGTACGGAGCACCGCATTGATGCGATCGACCACCGGCTTGCCTTCGAGCGCCGCGTGCCGCGACGCGCCAAGCTCGCGCAGCGGCCGGTAGAACTCCGGCGCGAGCAACAATCCCTGGAGCGCAACCCCGAAGCCAATCACTCCGTCGATCAAGCGCAACCCGAGTTCAACCGCCACAACCGCGATTCCAGCGGTGGTCAACACTTCCAGCACGAGCCCCGACAAGAACGCCTGCCGGAGCACCTGCATGGTCTGGACGCGAAACGTCTCGCCCAGCCGCGCGACGCGTGCCTCTTCGGACGACTCTCGACCAAACAGTTTCAGTGTTGGTGCCCCCTGGATCACGTCCAGGAGATGCGCGCTGAGGTTGGCCAGGGCCGCCCACTGCGCACGCGTCCGCTCCTCGGTGTAGCTGCCGACGGCGATCATCAGCAACGCGATGACGGGAGCCGTGACGAGCAGGAGGATGGCGGTCAGCGGGTCCAGCCACCAGAGGTAGGCGGCTACGAGAAATGGCCCGGTGACAGTCAGGATCCGCTGGGGCAGATAGCGGCTGACGAGTGCATCCAGGCGCTCGAGTCCACCACCTAGCACAGCGATGAGCTCACCCACGCGCTCATTACGCACGTATCCTGGACCGAGGTCGAGCAGGTGCGCGAGCGCTGAGCGGCGCAGACGACCTTTAACAGCGGCCGCCGCGCGCAATCCGACGGTCTCGCGCGCACCGATCAGGACCGCGCGCAACGCTGTGCTGAGCATCAACCCGAAGGTTGGCAGCACCACGGACGGCAGTGCCGCGGAGTCCAGCAGGACGGCCCCAACGATCCGGCTGAGCAGCGCCACTTGCGCAACCGTGGCGAGCATAACGCAGAGGTCGAGCAGCACCGCGCCGCGGCTGAGCATGAGCCTAATAGCCTTCCTCCGCCACGCGGACTTTGCCCCAGAACATGCGGTAAATCACGACGAAGTAGAGCCCTGCCAGCAGCATGCCAATGCACCACCACACCAGGCCGACCGTGAGGCCGTACAGCGGCGCTGCCGCGTTTTGCACCGTCAGCGTATTGGCCGGATCCGACGCAGGCAAGACGGCCGGGAACACGGCGAACGCGCTGCTCGCCAGCATTCCTGCGAGGTAGAGTCCGGACGCAAGGAGCGCGCGAGCACCGCCCAAACGAGCGCCGAGCAGACCGACAATGGCCAGAACGGGGAACACGGCACCCCACGGCGGCGCGGCAAAGCTGTTGAGCAATTCCGGACGGACGTAGACCGTCGCGATGGTGCCGACGCCGGTTAGTGCCAGTGTGGCGAGCCAGGCGCGCTTCGCCACAACGCGTGAACGTGATTCGATCTCGCCCTCACAGCGTGCCACCAGAAAATTCGCCCCATGCAGCACCAATGCTGACAGGCTGAGCAGTCCGATCAGGATGGTGTACCAGTCCAGAATCCCGGGCGACGGACCGCGCGGATCAAAGTTCGTCCAGAGCGGCTCGAAGAAATACCCTTGCGCATGCAGCGGGACCCCGCGGATGACGTTCGCGAGCGCTGCGCCAAAGAAGAACGCCAGCGCTGCGCTGCTCAGAAAGAACAAGCTGTCCCACAACGTCGCCCATACGGCGTTTCCGTGCGATCGCAGTTCAACCGCCAGCCCGCGCAGCATCAACAGCCACAGCACGATCATGAGCGGCAGATAAAAGCCGCTGAAGCTGCCGGCATACAAGCGCGGAAAGGTGAACAACAATGTTCCACCGGCCGCGATCAGCCAGACTTCATTGCCGTCCCACAATGGACCGATCGCCTGGAGCACGATACGGCGCTCGGTATTCACGCGTGCGACGAAAAAGTGGATGGTCGCGGCGCCCAGGTCGAACCCGTCGAGGATGACATACATGCTGAGCATGAAGCACACGAGGATGAACCACAGCGTTTCCATTACAACGAAACTCCAGGTCCAGCTTCGACCTGCTGCACCACCAGCACCAGCCAAAGCATCGATAAGACGGTGTACATTCCCGCGAAGCCAATCAAGCTGAACAGCACGTTGCCGCTGGTCAACAGCGGCGACACTCCGTCGGCGGTCCGCAGCAGCCCATAGATCAGCCAGGGTTGACGGCCCAGTTCGGCCGTCATCCAGCCTGCGGCGTTGGCGATGAACGGCAACGGCGCCGCGAGCAGCAACACCCACAATGCCCAAGGCGTGCTCCACAACCTCTTGCGCCACAACAGCAACGCGGGAATCCCCATTGCGGGTATGAACAATGTCCCCAGCCCAACCATGATGTGATAGGCGTAAAACAGCAGCGCGATGGAATCCGGCCACTGGTCACGCGGGAACGCGTCCAGGCCCTGAACGTTGGCATTCCAGCGGCGGTACGTGAGAATGCCGAGGATCTGCGGAATACTGATCGCGTTGTCGATCGTCTGTGTCTGCGCATCCGGCTGACCGAGGATGACGATGGGCGCGCCCTCCTGCGACTGAAAGAGGCCTTCCATGGCCGCCAGTTTCGTCGGCTGCAGGTTGGCTACCTGGCGGCCCTCCGAATCGCCAGCGGGAAAGATTTGCAGCAGGCTGGCGACCAGACCGATCGAGACGCCGAGCGTGACAAACTGCTTGGCGAAAGGTTCATGCCGATGCAGCAGCATGTAGTACGCGCCCAGGGCCGCCATGACAAAGACCCGGTGATCACCGTGCCCACGATGGTGTGGAGGAACTGCGGACCAGCCCAGCCGTTCAACAGGATGTCCCAGTAATTCGAAATATCCAGGCCACCGCCCGGCGTCTGGGTGTATCCAACCGGGTGTTGCATCCAGGCGTTGCTCAAAATGATGAACAAGCCCGAGGCCCACGTACCCAGCCAGACCATGACGCACGAAAACCAGTGGACCAGTTGGCCGAAACGCTGCTCGCCAAACAGCAGGAGGCCAACGAAGGCGGATTCGAGAAAGAACGCGAATGCGCCTTCCATCGCCAGCGTTTGACCGATGATGTTGCCGGCCTGTGTCGAGAATACAGCCCAGTTGGTGCCGAACTCGAATTCCAGCGGGATACCGGTCACAACACCGATGAAGAAGGTGATGGCAAAGATCCGACTCCAGAAGCGGACCGCGGAATTGGCGGTTTGCCCTCCGGGGAGGAGGGCGCGCGTTTTCAACAGGACCAGCATCAGTGCCAGCCCCATGGTGAGCGGCGGGAAGAGGTAGTGGTAGACCGCCGTAAAAGCGAAGTGCAGTCTGGAGAGAGTGATCGGGTCCATGAGTCAACGCTCACCCCTTTCCAGATGCACTTTACCCCGACTACTGGCCGTGACGGACGCCCGGCTCACCAACCCCCAGCGACACCGCGGGCGCGTACTTTGCAGTGGCAGGGGCGAACAGCGGCAGAACTTCTCGACCAAAGCTGCTTGCTGCCAGCAGCGCCGTGCCGGTGTACCACGCGAGCACAGCCGCGATGATGAACAACCAGCCGCCTGCGATCGACCAACCGGTGCTACCCATCAGATTCGCAACGGCGGTCGCTGTGGATCCAGCGGCCAGAAAGCCGAGCACCGCGGCAAGCGCGCCGCTTGCGCTGGTGGCGATCCAGGCGCCGATCCATGTCGTGATGGCCAGGGCGACGAACCAGTACCCGAGTGCAGGAAACGCGCCGGTTGGCGGCGCCATGACGCCGACGGCGAACAGCAAATTGAGCAGGCCATAGGCCATCCAGAAGCTACCCCACATGCCGTGCATGGCCGTCGCCAGTGCGTCGCGAGCTTTGTAGGCGAACATCCCCGCCATGAACTGGGCCAGGCCGCCGAAGAGCGCGGCGAACGGAAACAGATACGCGGCGGTACCAGGGCCGCCGTACCAGCCCGCCTGGTTCGCGGCCACCATCAGCGTGGAGCCGGCAAAGGCGAACAGGCCGAGAACAGATGGTGCCGCGATGGGCTGCAGGACGATAGTGGCCGACACGCGTTGTGGGCTCGCGCCGAGTCCTTGCGCGTCGTCCTGAGCCGTTACCTCGATGAGTGTGTCGTCGCGAATGTACACCGACATGCAATTTCGTACCTCCTGCTGCCTTTGGCTCCAGCATCGCGCTGGTACGCCCGTCGTGGCATGCTGCGAAGGACGCATCTGGGCTGGGCCAATGGTCTGACCGCCGCCGGTATCACCCGTCGGAGTGATCAGGCTGATACGTTGTACCGATCGGCAGTCGGACCCCCCACCGATTGCCGCGCGCAGTGCGAAATACACGTCGCGGCGCTGGCCGACACCGCGCTCGATTTCGCGCGT
>CBJLVJ010000127.1:0-7202 GCA_966426465.1 uncultured bacterium
ACGTGGCCGGGGCCGAAGCGGTGGACGGTGCCGTCGCCCAGGCCGATCTCGACTTCGCCGGACAGCGTGATCACGAACTGACGCCGCGGAGCCGGGTGCCAGTCCAGGAAATTGCCTGGCTCGGTCGAGCGGAACTGGATACCGACCGCCGCCTGGAGCGTAGCGAGCTCGGGGTGGCGGTCCAGATCCAGCCACTCCAGGTGGGTCTGGCCATCGGAACCGGTGTACAGGCGCGAGATATTCATGGGCCGAGGGTATGAAAAAAGGCAAACAAAAACGGGGCGCCATGCGGGTGCGCCCCGTTTCTCCCCCCCGGGAGAAGCCCTCGACGTCGAGATCTAGCCGCGCGACAGGCTGTAGCCCACGCCCAGCACGGCTTTGATGCCGCGCTTGCCGTTGGGCGCCAGCGCCAGCTTCTTGCGAATGTGGCAGATATGCGTTTTCAACAGGTTCGAGTTGCCCTCGTCGTAGTACCCCCAGGCGTACTCGATCAGCCGGCTGTAGGGGATGATGCGGCCTTCGTTGAGCGCCAGCATGTACAGGATGCGGAACTCCAGCCGCGTCAACTGCACCGGCTTGCCGGCCTTGGTCACCTCGTGCGATTGCAGGTCGAGCACCAGGTCGCCAACCGTCACCTGGCTCGCCGGCTGGCGGTACGGGTCGGTCTGGCAGCGGCGCATCAGCGCCTTCATGCGCGCGGCTAGCTGCTTGGCGCTGAACGGCTTGGTCATGTAGTCGTCGGCGCCGATCTGCAAGCCGCGCAGGATGTCCTCTTCCTCGTCGCGCGCCGTGAGCATGATGATCGGCGTCTTTGAATCGTGGCGAATGCGGCGGCACACTTCGAAGCCGTCGATCTTGGGCAGGTTGCCGTCGAGCAGGACGATGTCCGGGCTCTCGGTCTCCCAGCGCTGCAGCGCCTGCTGTCCGTCGACAGCCGCCAGGACGTTGTAGCCCTCCCGCCGCAACGCGTAGGTCATCAGGTCCAGCAGGTCGACGTCGTCGTCAACGACCAGAACTTTCATAGGTTCAATGGTTCTCCTTGCCTACGAAACAATGCTCAGGTGCGATTTGGTGGATCCAGTGCGGCCCACCGACGGCACCGTGAACCAGAAGCGAGCGCCACCGCCGCGGCGGTTCTCGACTCCGACCACGCCGCCATGCGCTTCGACGATGGACTTGACGATCGAAAGACCCAGGCCGATGCCGTCCTTGCCGCCGCCAGCCGTGGCCGGCGCCTGGTAGTACGGCTCGAAGATCAGCTCAGCTTGTTGGGCCGAGACGCCGGGGCCGCGATCGGACACAGCCACGCGTACCGCGTGACCGTCTCTGGACAGAGACACCGCGATGATCGTGTCGGGTGCGCCGAACTTGCTGGCGTTGAGAATCAGGTTGACCAGCACCTGGCTCAGGCGGCGGCTATCAGCGGCTACTTCGGGCAGGCCAGCGCCCGTTCGTACGCGCAGCTGCTGGCCGCGCTTGGCCAGAATCGGCCGCACGACCGCGTCGACGTCGTCGAGCAGGTCGGCCAGGCTGAGGGACTGGCGATACAGCGCCAGGCGGCCTTCGCGGATGGTCGCGGCGCACAGCAGGTTCTCGACCAGGCCCTGCAGCCACAGTGCGCGTCGGTGCATGGCACCGAGCATGTCGCGAATTTGTTCGGTCTCGAGGTGTACGAAATCCTCGGCCAGCAGCTCTGATGAGGTAGCGAGTGCGGTGAGTGGGCCGCGCAGCTCGTGGGCGACGGTCGCGAGGACCGTGAGCTCGTGCTGGGCGACCGGCTGGGCGGGCGTGGCCACGGCCTCGGAGTCAGCGTGCACGGGTGTTGCCATCCTGGTCGCGGATCTCCTCTCCGTCTGTCGCATGTGCAAGCGACCAGCATCATAGATGTCGTGCGCGTAAACATCCGTTACAGCCGCCGTAACAGAGCCGTACACTTTTGGCTGGGCAGTTACAGCCCCGTTACAAGTCTCCCGTTTGTTGCGCGGCTGTTGGCGTGATCGCGTACGCGTACCCGCACCCGCGCAGCGGGCCGCCAGAGACGGCCGTCGCTGCGCGCGCAAACCGTTACATCAATGTACGGACAAGGCGTCGCGGTTAGCAGGTCGTACCGGGCGTACCACTCACCGTGAACGGAACCGTGTTCGAGGCTCCCCCGTTATTCGAGACGACCAGCGCATAGCCGCCACCAGCCACCAGGCCGTTGCTCGGCAAGGTCGCCGTCAGTTGCGTATTCGAGCCACCGATCAGGTTCAGCAGCTTCGGCGTGCCAGACCCTGAGGGGCCGCCAAGCAACTGCACGTTGGTGCCGACTGTGGAGGGCGGCGATCCGAAGTTGGTGCCGACGATGCTCACCACGGAGCCACATGTTCCGCTCGAGGTCGCCGTCGTAATCGTGGGGGCGGGAACAACGGTCGGCGTGGGCGTGGACGTCGGCCCAGGGGTATTGGTCGGCTGGCCGGTGGCCGTGGGCGTGAGCGTCGCACCAAAGGGTGGGAAGGTGTTGAAGCCCGAGGTGATGCACGGGCGCAGGCCGTCGGCGAAGAACGTCCACTGGTAGAAGCCTTCGATCGTGGGCACGATGGTCCAGGTCCAGACGAAGCCCAGCGGGCCGATGCGTTCGATCGGCACGCCGGGGTCGACCGGCCCGCCCAGCTGCAACGCGCGAATGTCGTGGTGGCGCTGCGAGGTGACCGAGATCTGGACGTGCTCGCCGACGTTCGCCTTGCGCGGCACGAACCACATCTGCTCGTCGCCCAGACAGCCGGCATTGATCACCGGAATGTCGCTCACGACCGAGCCGGACGGGGTGGGCGTGAGAACCGGGGTCTGGAGCGTCTGCGCGGTGGCCGTCAGCGCCAGCGCCGTGGCGGTAATGAACTGCGTCTGGTTCTGCAGCGCAATCTGGGTGGCCAGCGCGGTGACGGTCTGGGCCGCGGATGTCGCGGTGGCCGCTGCGCCGGCCGCCAACGTCGCGGTCGACGTTGGCTCAGCCTGGGTCTGGCCAGCCGCCATCAGCGTCTCGGCGCGGAACGCCTGGGCCAGCGAGGTGTCTGGCAGCTCTGCCGGACGATCCAGCGCCAGCGGTCGCGTGGGCGCGTACTGGGCGAAGAAGCGCGAGGCGCGCGCCTCGGCGGTCACATCGGGCGACAGGTCGAGGCCAAGCATGATGCGTTTGAGCCAATCGCCGATCAGCAGACCCTGCGTCAGACCCGTCGGGCGCGAAAAGTGCATGATGCCGCGCTCGAAGCGCTGGTACACGAAGTCGGGATTGAGCGGATCGCTGGTGGGCAGCGAGGTCGGCAAGCCCCACACCTCGAGGGCCAGACCCGGCAGCAGTGTCGGATCGCACGGCTCCGAGCCGAACGCGTCGGCACACGTGACGGTATTCAGGAACGTCGACTGAAAGTTGACGGCCAGGCCGTTCCACTCGTCAGGCACGTAGAAGTTGACGAAGCCGAGCGCCCGGCTGGGGTACTCCGGGTCGGTGGGCAGGGGCGCCGCGGCGACCACGTCGGGGTCAACAGGCGGGATACTCAGCCCATCGATGTGGGTGACCGGCAGCACGTCGGGCGCGAGCAGGCCAGCCGGCGAGACGGTACCGTCGGCCGCCAACTGCAGCATGCTGCGCTGGAACATCTGCACGCGCTGACCCAGCAGCGGAAACTCGCTCGAGATGGGATACCCGAACGTGCGGACGCCGCCATGCTGCTGAAAGTAGTCGAGCATGGCTGGCGACGTGATCCGGTAGCCAGTGGCCGGGAAGAAGCCGGGGTCGGAGGCTGGTCCGAACGGCTGTGCCGTTGCCAGCGAGGACTGCGCAAGGACACCGCCGAGCACGAGCGAGACACCCAGGGCAGCGGTCAACGACCAGTTGCGAATCCGCCGCACCGCTCGCCAGAGCCGGCCGCCTCCAGCCTGCAGTGGCTGCACCATTGTCGAAAAAACCTCCTGGTCCGAGCAGCGTACCTGCTCAAAGCCCGTCCGTAAACGCGCAACGCCTGCACTGGCTAGCTGACGTAGCCGTCGGCCAGGCTTTGTTCAGGCTGCGTGTCCGCGTCGGGCGCGGCTGTCGTGGCGCTGACGATTTTATAGCCGAAGCCGCGCACCGAGACGATCTGGGGCGCGCTGCGACCGGCCTGGCTGAGCTTGACCCGCAGCCGGCCGATGTGCACGTCGATGGTGCGACTGGTGCCCGTATCCGGGTCGCCCCACACCAGCTTGGCCAACGCGTCGCGCGGTACGACCTGGCCTGGTCTGGCGGCCAGCACCGTTAACAAACGGTACTCGGTGGGGGTCAGCTGCAGCACCGAGCCTCCCAGCGTCACCTGGTGCAGCGAGTGGTCGATCAGCAGATCGCCGATCCGAATCGGCCCCGGCTGGGCGCTCGGCTCCGCGGCATGGTGCTGCGCGGAACGGCGCAACAGGACTTCGACCCGGGCCAGCAGGTCATAGATGTCGAACGGCTTGGCGATGAAGTCGTCGGCGCCCAGTTTCAGGCTGAGGAATGCGTCGCGTCGGCGGTGGGTGCCGCTGCAGATCAGGATCGGCGCGTTGGCCATGTTCTTCAGGACGCTGCACAGCACCAGCCCATCATCGTCAGGCAGGACCAGGTCGAGAATGATCAGGTCAGGCCGTACCTGCTCGACGAGCGCCCGCGCGGCGGCCCCGGTAGGCGCCTCGCGAACCAGGTAGCCGGTCGATTCGAGCAGATCGGTCATCATGCGAGCAATTGTCTCGTCGTCTTCGACGAGCAGGATCCTCGACTGGCCGACCTCCGAATCCTGGCTCACATCGTTGAACGGCGCCATCCTATTCACGGGTCGGCTGCGGCCGGGTCGCACCTGCATGTGGCTTCGCCCGACGCTGGTCTCCAGGCGTACGGCAACACGCGGCCCACGGCCGCACACCGGCAGGGACGCGGGATCTCCTGCGGTTGATCGTCACGGGTCGTCTCGTACCTCCTCCTCCAACGCGGGCACACCCATCCGAACGGGCGGCTAACTCTCCCCTATTTGTGCTCAGCTATGGTTGAGGACTCATTGGGTTCAGGTGGGATTATCGCTAACGTTGTGGCAAGCGGCGTCAAACGCATCGAATCCATGCTTGACGGCGAGCGACGCTCGCCTTATGGTCCGAGCGGCGTCCGCGCCCGTAGATTCGGTGTCTATAAGGTAAAGGGAGACCAAACGTGCCGGACGAGCCCGCAACCGTCGGAGGGGTGGTCGCCAGACCAGCAGCTAACGTGGCGCCAGACGGACTTCCTGGGCCGGATGACATACTCGTGTCGGGCGGGCAGAACCCCCTGGCCACGAGAGCCCTCGCGTCTCAAGAGGCGCACCGCCGCGAGCTGCTCGAGGCCATTCGGACGCCGATCGTGACGACGACCCTCGCCGGTCGGATCACAGGCTTCAACGCCGCGGCGATCGCGTTGTTCGGCAGTCCAGCCCGGCTGTACGGGCGGGGCATCCGCGAGGTGCTGCCGTTCGCGCTCGAACCGCACCAGCCGACCACGGGCGACGTCCAGGGCCGCCTGGCCGACGCCACCGGCCGCACGGTCGACCTCGAAATCAGCCGCACGGTGCTGCACGAGGACGCGGACCAGGGCTACGCGGTCTACGTCGTCCACGACATCTCGCGCCACGCCGAGGTCAACCGCTTGCGCGAACAGCTGCTGTACAGCGTCGCGCACGAGCTGCGCGGCCCGCTGATGGTGCTCGACAACGCGCTGGAGATCCTCGACACCGAATACCCGCGGCTGACTGCCGAAGAACACGCCCACGTGCTCGGCACGGCACGCCGCACCGCCCTGCGTATGCGCACACTGATGGAGGACCTGCTGAGCGCGGGCAGCATCCAGTCAGGCCACTTCGTGGTCGCTCCGCGCAAGACGGAGGTGCAGGCGATCATCGACGAGGCGCTGGAGATTGTCGGCCCAGCCATGGCCTCACGCGGGCAACGACTGGAGATCGACCTGCCGGCCAATGCGCCGCGCGTGCTCGCCGACCAGCGCTACGCGCGCCAGGTCTTGACCAACCTGTTGGCGAACGCGTCCAAGTACAGCCCTGAAGAATCTATGATTCGACTGGTGGTCCATCCGAATAGCCGCCTGGTGCGCTTCAGTGTCGAGGACCAGGGGCCGGGCATCTCGCCCGAGCAGCAGGCCGGCCTGTTCGAGCGCTTTTACCGCGTGCGCACGGATACGGACGCGCCGGGCGTCGGGCTCGGCCTGGCCATCGCCAAGGGCATCGTCGAAGCGCACGGCGGAAGCATCGGGATCGATAGCCAGGTCGGCAGCGGCACACGGGTGTGGTTCACGCTCCAGAGCGCCACCCGCCAGAGCCGAGCGACAGGACACGTCAGTGCGGATCCTGCTGGTTGACGACGACCGTGAGCTGATCGACCTGCTCGCCTTCGCACTCAAGCGGGCCGGCTTCGAGCCGATCGCCGCGTACGACGGTGGTAGCGCGCTGCGACAGTTCGAGGAACGCCAGCCTGACCTGGTCGTGCTCGACATCAATCTGGGCGCGTCGAATGGGCTCGACGTGCTCAGGGATCTGCGCCGGCGGACGCAGCTACCGGTGATCATGCTGACGGCGCTCGACTCGGAGGAGGACAAGGTGCGTGGGCTGGAGGGCGGCGCCGACGACTACCTGACCAAGCCATTCAGCCACCGCGAGCTGATCGCGCGCATTCGCGCCCAGCTACGTCGCAGCGGCCAGGAATGGGCGACGCGCCGGGCGCCGCCAAGCCGGCTGGAAGTTGGCACGATCACGCTCGACCTGGCCGAGCACTCGGTTACCAAGGCCGGCCAACCGGTCAGCCTGACGGTGACCGAATTTCGACTGCTGCACTGCTTGATGAGCAATGCCGGCACGGTGGTGGCGACCGGCACGCTGCTCAAGCAGGTGTGGGGGTATCAGGACCCGGGCGGGTCGGACGTGGTGCGCGTGACGGTGCATCGCTTGCGCCGCAAACTCGAGAGCGACCCGTCGCGGCCAAGCCTGCTGCACACCATTCCCGGCGTGGGTGTGCTGCTGAAACCCGACAACGAGACGGCCACGTCCGAAGCAAGCCACCGCTAGCGCTCGCCCGGTCATCAGATTCCAGCCCTCTCCGCTCGCACGTTCGTCAGCTTCCAAGACTCTCGTGGAGTGGGTTGCCACGGGCGAACGACCGGGCGTACCTCGCGTGCCGCAAGCACT
>CBJLVJ010000128.1:0-7160 GCA_966426465.1 uncultured bacterium
GCTCGGGTCGAGTCGGTCGACGCGGATGACGACCAGCTCGCCCAGCTCGGGCTCGAGTCGCCGGCGCGCGGCGGCGACCTCACTGGAGCGCATCGTCCGACGCAGCGCACGCGGATCCACGCTGGCCGGGTAGGCACGCACGCACACGCTGCGGCCACCCGGCAGGCACACCCGCCCGTCGGCCGGATCGACCGCGACATCCAGGAACTCGGTGCAGCACGACAGGAACGAGCGCACGTCCATCGGGGTTTGCAGCCCGACAACGTCGGCGCCGAGCATGCCGCGCAGGATGGTGGAGCGCCATGCCTCGGGAATGAGCCGCAGCACGGACGGGTCCGGGAACGGGATGTGGGTGAAGTGAAGGATGGGTGTGTCCGGAAAAGCGCCGCGCAGCAGCCCGGGCAACGGATACAGGTGGTAATCCTGGATCAGCACCGCACGCCGCGCGGGGCCAGCGCGCACGATGGCCTGGGCCAGCCGAGCGTTGGCCTCCAGATAGCGGCCCCAGGCGTGGTGGTGGGCGATGTCGAGGTACTCGAAGCCGCCACTGCCAATCACCTGGTGCTGCAGCATCCACAGCACCTCGTTGCTGATCTGCCCGTAGTAGGCGTGGTACGTGGCCGCGGGCAGAGGCACCGGCACCACGTGCAGGCGTGGATCGGTCTGATCGGCGGCCGTGGTGAACAGGCCCTGGCGGGCCTGCTGGGCGTCCGGCGGCTCAGAGACGCAGCAGTACCAGGCCACGCTGGAGCGCCGCGCGAGTGGTGTCAGCATGCTGACCAGCCCACCCGTGGCGGTGCGCGTGACCCACACGCCGCCATCCCAGACGAAGTCGTTCGGACCGCGATTCGCGACGATCACGATCCCGGCAGATGCAGCGCTCAACGCCTTTGAAGGTAGCCGATCGGAGCGTCAGGCCAGCGTCTGGTTGATGACGATCTCGTGGGTGAGCGTCTGCTGGACGGGGCAGCGTTTGGCGATGTCGGCCAGGCGTTGGCGCTGCTCGTCGTTCAGGCCGCCGCGCAGCGCAAGGGACTTGCTGATGCGATGCACATAGCCCTCGCGCGTCTCGCACTCGGCGCAGTCCTGGGCATAGATGCGCTCCTGCGACAGACGAACCTCGATACCTTCGAGCGGCCAGCCTTTGCGCTGGGCGTACAGCTGCACGGTAATGACCGTGCACGCGCCGAGCGCTGCCATCAGCAGGTCGTAGGGATTCGGCCCGGCGTCGGCGCCGCCTGCTTCAACGGGCTCGTCGACGACGAGTCGGTGCTCGCCAATGTCGATGGTTGCGCTCAGACCCGTGCGTGACCGAACGACGACTTCACCCACGGGTACAATTCTGTTCTTCCAGTGCTCCTGTTGTACATCGGGCTCTACGTGGTAGGCATGCTCCTCGGGCTGGCGGCCAAAATCGCCCTGGACGTCCAGCTGCGGCGGCCCGGTACGCGTCAGGTGGTTGGTCTCTTCGTGCTCGCGCTGCTGTTGTGGGGCGCCACGTCCGTGACGCACACGCCGTTTACCGACATCCTGCTGCCGCTCGTCTGGGCGGGCACGGGCTTGCTCGCGGGCCTGGGCAGCCGCGAGATGCACACCGCCAGCTGAGCCAGAGCGTGGTTGCGGCCAACGAGCCTGACCTGCTGCAGGACGGGGATGACGTCCAGCCGTCCGAGCTGCCTGTCGAGGCGCCCCTGGCAGCGCTCAGGCCCCTCGATGCGGACGACCGCGCGCTGCTCGAGCGCGTGGCGGGCCACCTGTCGCTCCTGGCCGACCTGACGCACGCCGATGCCGTACTCTTCGCCCGCGCGCAGGATCAGGTCGTCGTGGTGGCGCAGGCGCAGCCGGTGCCAGTCCCCAGCCCCTACGCGCTGCCGATGGCGGTGGGCCGCACGATGGCGCGCGACGAAGCGCCACAGATTTACCGTGTGCTGTTCGAGGATCGCCCCCGCAACCAGGTCACGACCACGGTCATCCGCGGCGCGCCAGTGCTGCAGGAGGTCTTCGCCGTGCGCAACGAGCGCGGCGAGGTCATCGGCGCGCTGCGCAGCGAGATGCTGGTGATCGAGCACGAGCGGCAGCGCAGACGCGACGTCACCTTCCGCCGCGCGATCGCCCGCGCCCGCGACCTGATCGTGGCCGGGCGGATGCACGGCGGCGAGCGCCTCGGGCGGCTCGGCGTGCACGACGGGGTGATGGTCATCGATTCGAGCGGCCGCATCGAGTACCTGAGCGCACCTGCCGAGCATCTCTATCGGCGACTCGGCTACGCCGACAACCTGGTCAAAACCCAGCTCCAGGAGCTCGAGACCAACGAGTACATCTGCTTCAAAGCGATGGAGCGGGGGGTCTGTCTCGAGCAGCGCGTCCAGGAGCAGGACCTGGTGTGGATCAAGCGCGTGGTGCCGCTTGTTTCAGGCGAGGACAGCGGCTGGCCAGCGCGCCTGCTCGGGCGGCGCAGCGTGCCGACGGGGGCCGTGGTGGCCATCCAGGACGTGACCGACGAGCTGCGGAAAGAGCAGGAGCTGAAGATAAAGACGGCGATGATCCAGGAGATTCACCATCGCGTGAAGAACAACCTGCAGACCATCGCCGCGCTGCTCCGCCTGCAGGCGCGGCGGACGAGCAACCCTGAAGTCGCCGACCAGTTGCGCGAGAGCGTCGGGCGGATCATCTCGATCGCCGTGGTGCACGAGTTCCTGAGCCACGAAGAGACCACCGTGATCAACATCCACGAGGTCTCGAATCGCATTCTGGCCGAGGTGCGCACCGGCATCCTGGACCGCACGCGGCCGATCACGCTGTCGCTCGAAGGCACGCGCAGCTTCATGCTGCCGGCGCAACAGGCCACCTCGTGCGCACTGATCATCAACGAGCTGGTTCAGAACGCGGTCGAGCACGCGTTCGTGGGCTTACCGGGCGGGAGCATCGTGGTCAAGCTCGCGGAACAGGGCGACAGCATGTGCATCGAGATCCAGGACGACGGGCGCGGCTTGCCGCACGGATTCGATATCGTTCGCGAGGGCGGGCTGGGGTTGCAGATTGTGCGCAGCCTGGTCCGTGAGGACCTGAAAGGCGAATTCGAGCTGACCAATGGGCAAGGTGTGCACGCGGTCGTGTCCTTCCCGAAGTGGATAGCCAAAGGTGAGTAGCCGCCATGTCGGACACGCGCATCCTCGTTGCTGAAGACGAAACGATCTCGCGCATGGACCTGCGCGAGATGCTGGAAAACCTTGGTTACGGCGTCGTGGGGGAGGCGGGCGACGGCGCGGCCGCGGTCAACCTGGCGCGGGCGCTGCGGCCCGACCTGGTGTTGATGGACATCAAGATGCCTGGGCTGGACGGCATCAGCGCCGCCCAGACGCTCGCGCAGGAACACGTCGCACCGGTGCTGCTGCTGACGGCGTACTCGGACATGGAATTCGTCGACCGCGCCGTCGACGCCGGGGTGATGGGCTATCTGGTCAAGCCGTTTCTCGAAGCGCAGCTCAAACCCGCCATCGAAGTTGCGCTCGAGCGCTGGCGTGAAGCACGCCAGATCCAGCAGGACCTGGCGCAGACCCAGGAGACGCTCGAGACGCGCAAGATCGTCGAGCGCGCCAAGGGCGTGCTGATGGACAGCCAGAACCTGAAGGAGACGGAGGCCTTCCGCCGCATCCAGCGGCTGAGCATGAACTCGCGCAAGAGCATGCGCGAAGTGGCCGAAGCCATTCTGCTGGCCCACGAAGCCGGCCGCAGCCTCTGACACCTCTGCCGCGCGCTTTTTACGAGCGACCCACGCTGGTCGTTGCGCGGGAGATGCTGGGCAAGGTGCTGGTGCACGTGGCCGATGACGGCGTGCGCCGGGCGGGGCGGATCGTGGAAACCGAGGCGTACGTTGGACCGCACGACGCGGCCTCGCACGCCAGAAGCGGGCCGCGCGGGCGGGCGGCGGTCATGTACGGCAGGGCGGGCGTGGCGTACGTGTACCTGATCTACGGCGTGCACTCCTGCTTCAACGCGGTTACCGAACAAGAGGGCTACCCGGGCGCGGTGCTGGTTCGGGCCATCGAGCCGCTCGACAATGCCGAGCGCGGCAGCGGTCCCGCGCTGGTATGCAAGGCGCTGCGCATCGACCGCGGCTGCAACGGCGTCGACCTGACCGGCTCCGTGCTGTTCCTCGAACCAGGCCTGGAGGTGGCCGATGGCGCGGTGCGGGTCGGCCCGCGCATCGGGGTCGACTACGCGGGCGTCTGGGCGGCCCATCCGTGGCGGTTCTGGGTGGCCAACTCGGCGCACGTTTCGCGGCCGCGCCTAACTGGCACGACCCTCGATCCCGCGATGTTACGATGAGGCCGAGGGTGGCAACGATGCCAACACGACGGAAGTCCTCTATGGCCGAGAAGGCGCCAGCCGCGTCCGATACACGCCCGCCCTCCGCCAACGGCTTCGTCAAAGCGGTCGAGCACGAGGCGCTCGGCCTGTCCGCTGAACGCCTGCTCGAGATGCACGAGGCCATGCTGCTGGCGCGTGCCGTGGACGAGCGCCAGTGGATCTTGAACCGCCAGGGACGCGAGGCGTTCCATATTTCCTGCCAGGGCCACGAGGGCTCTGGGGTGGGTAGCGCGTTTGCGCTCGATCGTGAGCGCGACGTGATGGTGCCGTACTACCGCAGCCTTGCCGCCGTGCTGGCCTTCGGGGTGACGCCGCTCGACGTGTTCCTGTCGGCGCTTGCCAGAGCCACCGACCGGATGACCGGCGGACGCCAGATGCCAGCCCACTACGGCCTGGCCAGCGCCCGCATCCTGACCAGCGGCAGCCCGGTGGCGACGCAGATCCCGCACGCTACCGGGGCGGCGCTGGCCAGCAAGATTCGTGGCGATGGCGGCGTCAGCCTGGTCTACTTCGGCGACGGCGCATCGTCCAAGGGCGACTTTCACGAAGGCCTGAACTTCGCGGCCATCCACAAGCTGCCGGCGATCTTCGTGTGCGAGAACAACCAGTACGCGATCAGCGTGCCTACCTCCAAACAGATGGCCGTGCGCAGTGTGGCCGACCGCGCCGTCGGCTATGGCATGTTCGGCGCGTCGATCGATGGCACCGATCCGCTGGCGGTGTACGCGTGCGTCAAACAGGCGGCCGACCGCGCCCGTGCTGGCGAGGGCCCGACGCTCATTGAATCCAACGTGGTGCGCCTGACGCCGCACTCGTCGGACGACGACGACCGGCGCTACCGCCCTGAGAGCGAGCGTGAAGAGGCGCGTCACCGCGACCCCCTCAACGTGTTTGCCCGCTACCTTCGGGCGCATGACCTGCTGGACGACGCCCGCGAGTCTGAGATGCGAAAGCGGGTCCAGGAAACCGTCGAGGCGGCGCTCGAGGAGGCCGAAGCAGCCCCCGAGCCCCAGGCCGACACGGCCTTCGACCACGTCTACGCGGGCATCCGCACCCCCGACTTCAGGAGAGTGCTTACCCCAGAGGGGACCCATGGGCAGTAATTTCCCCGGAGGGGACCCCCCCTGGAAGGTACTTTCCCCGGAGGGGACCCCCGTGAAGCAGTCGGCCCTGGCGCGGACCCCCGCGAAGCTGATCGCAACAGAGGGACCCCTGGGAAGGCAAGCCGGGTAAGCCATGGCGGTTCTGAGTCTGGTCGAATCGGTGCGGAAGGCGCTCCAGGAGGAGATGGAGGCGGATTCGTCGGTCATCGTGCTGGGCGAGGACGTGGGCGTGCACGGCGGGGTGTTCCGCGCCACCGACGGATTGATCAAGCAGTTCGGCGAAAACCGGGTCATCGACACGCCGCTGGCGGAGCTCGGTATCGCCGGGGTGGCCATCGGCGCGGCGATGCACGGGTTGCGACCGGTGGCCGAGATCCAGTTCGCCGACTACATCCATCCGGCCTACGACCAGATCGTCAACGAGGCGGCCAAGATCCGCTATCGCTCCAATGGCACGTTCGGCTGCCCGGTGGTGTTCCGAGCGCCGTTCGGCGCGGGTGTGCACGGCGGCCTGTACCACTCGCAGAGCGTGGAGGCGCTGTTCTTCCACGTGCCCGGGCTCAAAATCGTCGTGCCCAGCACGCCCTACGACTGCAAGGGCCTGCTCAAGAGCTCGATCCGCGACGACGACCCGGTGCTCTTTTTCGAGCACAAGAAGAGCTACCGTCGCCTGCGCGGCGAAGTGCCCGACGAGGACTACGTGGTCCCGCTCGGCAAAGCCGACCTGAAGCGCCGGGGCCGCGACCTGAGCATCATCACCTACGGCATCGGCGTCCATCTCGCCATGGATGCCAGCGAGCGGTTAGCCGCCGAGGGCCTGGACGTCGAAATCCTGGACCTGCGCACGCTCCTGCCGCTGGACACGGACGCCATCAAGGAGACGGTAGCCAGGACCAGCAAGGTGCTGATTCTGCACGAGGACAACAAGACGGGCGGCATCGGCGCCGAGGTCGCCGCACTGATTGCCGAAGAGTCGTTCGAAGAGCTGGACGGGCCGATCATGCGGCTGGCCGCCGCCGACACGCACATCCCGTATGCGCCGGCGCTCGAGGAAGCCATCCTGCCCAACGCGGACGACGTGGTTCAGGCCGCGCGCCGGCTGGCGGAGTACTGAGGTATGCCGAACACGGTCGTCAAGATGCCGCAGCTGGGCGAATCGGTGGCCGAAGGCACCATCGGTCGGTGGCTCAAGAAGCCCGGCGACCGCGTCGAGCGCGACGAGCCACTGGTAGAGATCCAGACCGACAAGGTCAACGCCGAAGTGCCCAGCCCGGTCGCGGGCATTCTGCAGCAGATCTTGCTGCCCGAGGGCACGACCGCCTCGGTCAAGACCGATATGGCGATCATCGGTGATGAGGCGCCATCTGGCGGCGACTCACGGCCGCCCGCACAGGAAAGTCCAGCGGCCCAGGGGCACGAAGGCACCAACACGCAGCGCACGCCGGCCGAATCTGCCGCAGCGTCGCCCCCGCCGCTCGCGTTCACCTACGACAAGTCGTCGGGCGGTGGCGTGGTCGGCCCCCGCGAGGAAGAGCCGGCGCCCACGCCAACCAGTGATGGCACGGGAACCAAGCGGTTCTACACGCCCGTGGTGCTGCGCATGGCCGAGGAGCACGGCATCGACCTGTCGACGGTCCAGGGCAGCGGCGCGCACGGTCGTGTGACGCGGCGCGACGTGGAACGTGC
>CBJLVJ010000129.1:0-7150 GCA_966426465.1 uncultured bacterium
CGATCGGTTGGGCGCCGACACGTCAACGCGCGAACGAATCCAGATAATTCAGGCAAGGTCTCCAGGCGGCCAGACAGGACAGAACATCATGGCTCTACACAGCATCGACCCCCTCCGCGACGCAACTCGTCTGGTGGTTGCGCCATCCGTCGGCCCCAAGTCGCCGGCCTCCGGCGTGGAACCTCTTCCAGAGGCGACCGTGCATTGGCTTGCGGCAGTATCGGCCAGCAAGGCCGCACTGGAAGATCGGCAGGCCTGGTATCAACGCGCGCTGACCGCTGATGCCGTCACGACCGGCGTCAACGTCTTGCAACTGGCCGCGGCTAACCTGTCGTCTGAAGAGCGTCGCCAGACACAGGTGTTTACGCGACACACGCTCGAGCGCAGCATCGGACGGGTTCGCCCGTTCGCACTGCCTGCCGATTCCTACAGGTGGACCGTACCCACGTGGTCGGCGCTCGTCAAAATCGACCAACGCGTGGTTACGCACGCGGGAATCATGTATCGAGTCGTTCAGATCGGTAATGTGCGCATCCCTGTTGGTGGCATCGCCGGCGTGATGACGTTGCCAGAGTGGCGCCAGCATGGATATGCACGTGCGGCGCTGGCGAAGGCGACCGCATTCGTCGGCCTCCAACTGTGGGCGCCGTTCGCGATGGTCACCTGTCCGCGAGAAGACGCTGCGTTCTACCTGCACCTCGGGTGGCGTGTCGCTGAAGCACCAATCTGGTGTGAGCAACCAGGCGGACGCGTACGGCTTCAAGACGAGGTTGCGCTGCTGCTGCCCTGTCAGGGTGACGCCGACTGGCCGAGCGGAGCGATAGACCTGGGAGGTACGCCGTGGTGAACGCGCCCGTTGCGTATACCGTACCGATGGTCGTCGAGCAGACCAGCCGAGGCGAGCGGGGCTACGACATCTTTTCCTTGCTTCTCAAGAACCGCATCGTGTTCCTGGGCACGCCCATCGACGACGTGGTCGCCAATCTGATTGTGGCGCAACTGCTCTTCCTGGCACAGGACGATGGTGACCGCGAGATTCAGATGTACATCAACAGTCCGGGCGGTCAGATCGACGCCGGATTAGCCATCTATGACTCGATGCATCTCATCCAACCTCAGGTGGCGACCACCTGCATCGGCATGGCCGCCAGTATGGGCGCGGTGCTACTTGGAGGCGGCGCGAAAGGCAAACGTTCGGCGCTCCCAAATTCACGCATCCTGATCCACCAGGCATCGGCAGGCTTTCAGGGGACGGCTTCAGACATTGAAGTCCAGGCGCGCGAAATCCTGCGCATGAATGCACGTCTGCAGGAACTGATCGCCGCCGATACGGGCAAGTCAGTAGACCGGGTCGCCCACGACGTCAACCGTGACTACTGGATGAGTGCGAGCGAAGCGAAGGATTACGGTGTCATCGATCTGATCCATGGTCAGACCGCGGCAAGTGTGTCGGCCGATCTGGCCGAAGCTGCAATCAAAGCAACTGTCGACGCGCCCAGCTCGCTCGGCAACGGCAGACGCTGATGACTGGTGTTGCTGCACAGCCAGACGAAGATGCGATCGCCGTCGAGCGCATGCTGGATGACGGAGCACCCGCGGACCTTCCGCCCCGTGTGCGCAGCACGCGGTGGGCACCCGTCCGTCTTCTGGACGAACCATCCGCCGAAGAACGCGCTGCTCGACGCCGCGCCGCCAGACGCGTGTTCCGGCTGTATTGCGTCGCGTGCACGCGCTCGAGTGAAGTGCTCATTGCTCCGCCGCGGCCGGGTCGCTGCCTGCACTGTGGTGGCACGATGCTCGTCGAGGTGGCCACCGACTGACAGTTCCTGCTGGCCCTCTCGCGGTGAGCAGATGAACGACGTTCAACGCAACGATCGTCATCGAAGGTCATGCAGAGCGTGCAGTGCCTCAATCACGTTGCGGAGATTTACGCGGTCCACGTCAGATCGAAACATGCCGTCAACGACCACAACTTCATGCGGTGTAGCATGCTCGCTGAGCGTGTCCGCCGCCCGCAGCACGTCCGCGGTTTCCAAAGGAGGGCACAGAGCGGCGAGGGCGTGCGCCATGTCGTCGCTTAGCCAACTCGCAGAGATCCTCCGGCTACACATCGGGAGCTACTCTAAAGCTACTCTAAAGCTGGTACTGATGGTTGTCATGAACCAACGTCATGACACCGGCTGGAGCGCATCCTTTGAGCGGGCAGTGCACGGACACTTTTAGGCCTTGTCGACGAAATGTCACGGACATGCCCCCTCGCCGCGGCCGCAAACCCGCGAGGCGCTTGCGTCGGCTCGTGGTACGGCAGCAGGCCGGCATTGCGTTCGCGTGCGCGGTCACCGCGCGCATTGCCAGGTGAACTTGCTGGTACGTGTGCGCTGACGGCGAGCCCTCGAAGGTTTAGACTTCGGTCTGGTGTCGTCCGTGCGTCGTCCACAGGTTGAAGGCAAGCAACGGGCCGCGCAGTGGCCGCCCCGCGGGCCGGTGCGCCTGCTCATCCTGCTCGACCGGCCCATGTTGGTCGACCTGATCAGACTGACGCTCAATCACGGCGTCTACATGACCAGGACGGTATCGATGGCCGCGGCCGCCGTGGCAGTTCTGGATGAATGGCAGCCTCACCTGGTGCTCTTCGACGCCGATCTAGACGGAGAGCGGGTCATGCAGCACGTCGGTGCCAGAGCCGCCGGCGGCACACGATTGCCTGCCATTGCGCTCACCCGCCGCGGCGACTTGCGGACCAAAGTGGCGGCGTTCGAGTGGGGTGTCGACGACATTCTGACGATTCCGTTCGCTCCCGAGGAGCTCCTGGCGCGCGTGGTCGCTGTGCTGAGGCGTTCGTACAGCGACGCCGTGACCTTCACCCCGGTCATCCATCTCGGTGACCTTGAGATCGACATCCTCAACCGAACGGTGCGGGTGGGCCAGTCCGAGCTGCACCTCACGTCCCTCGAACAAAGTCTGCTGTACTTGCTGGCAGCTAATGCCGGCCGGGTGGTCACGCGCGAAGAGATCCTCGACACGCTGTGGGGCGTCGACTACGTCGCCGAGAGCAACGTGGTCGATCGGCAGATTCGAAATCTCCGGGCGCGGCTGCAAAACGACTGGAAACGGCCGCGTTTCATCGCCACCATTCCGGGCCGCGGCTACCGTTTCCTGCCGACGTTCGCGGCGGAGATCTCCCAAGAGCACGGAGACTGACCGCTCAAACGGCCTGCGCAGTCTGCGTCGCCACGCACATTCTGGTCATGGAAGCGATGCTCGGCCGCTACCTCCTCCCAAACGAGCAGGTGCACCATCGGAATGGTCGCCGCGAGGACGATCGGGCCCGAGAATCTCGAGCTGTGGGTACGTGGCCAGCCGAACGGCACCCGCGTAGAAGACGCTGTGGCATGGGCACGCGAAATTCTGGCCAGGTATACAAACGGTCCGCCCCCTTGGTGGAGGCGGACCGCTTTCAAGGTGGTGGAGGCGGGCGGGGATCGAACGCCGCCGTCCAAAGCAGGTCGATTCTCGATGTCCTACAGGCATATTCGGTGCTTTGGCTCTCGCGCCTTGGACCCCCACCGACAGGGTTCCTCGGCGCCAGCCGGGTGATCTTAAGCGGGCCGTACCCGGCGTTCGGTCCACAGCATCCTGACTAAGTGGCCCTGTTTATCGGTCCGTCAGTCAAAGACCGGGACAGGGTCGCGGGTTATTAGGCCGCGAGTGCAAGCACGTTGGCTTGCTGGTTTTTGCCAATTACTTGGCTGCCGTCGGATTAACGAGGGAGGCGGCGTCCTCGGCCTGCAATCTTCAAATCTTCCCCTCTGTCGAAACCAGACGCCCCCTTGAACTTGTGTTCCGCGCTTGTCGCGCAGTCCTCGAGTATACGCCATGCGCGGGTTTGACAGAAGCCGTTTTTGACCCGCGCAGCCACGTGCGGGGCATCTCGCGTGGTGCGCCGCCGGACAGCTGAGCCTCAACGCTCGCCCACCTCACCTGCCCCCGAAAAGAGCTCGCTCAGCTCATTGAGCCGTGGCAGTGGCCCCGGCGCTGAGGCCTCAGACGTGCCGCTCCGCTCGCGCTCCCGCGCGCGTCTGCGCTGAGCGCTTGGCTAGCGCGCGTAGGCCTCTTTGATGGTCCGCTCGATCTCGCGTTTCGATTCGCGCTCGGCGATGGCGGCGCGCTTGTCGTACTGCCGCTTGCCCTTGCCGAGCGCCAGCTCGAGCTTGATCTTGCCGTTCTTGTCGTACAGCCGCAGTGGCACCAGCGTGTTGCCGCTCTCGGTGGCCTTGCTCGCCAGCCGACCGATCTCGCGCGTGTGCAGCAGCAGCCGCCGCGGCCGGCGCGGCTCGTGGTTCCAGCGGTTGCCCTGGTCGAACGGCGCAATGTGCGCGTTCCACAGCCAGATCTCCCCGTTTTCGGGCCGCGCGTAGGCGTCACGCAGGTTGACGTTGCCGGCGCGGATCGACTTGACCTCGGTGCCCTGCAGGGCGAGGCCGGCCTCGACCGTCTCGAGGATGTGGTAGTCGTGCAGCGCCTGCCGATTGGTGACCAGGGTGCGAATGCGCGGGCCGCTCGACCTGGCAGGCGGCGCGGTGGGCGCCTTGGCCATGCGAGGACAACTGTACCGAAGCCGGGCCACTGGTGCACCAGTTGACATCGTCAACCAATTGTTTGACACTGGCAAGCATTGGACAGGGTGCCCGCCGACCGCGAGCTCGAACGACGCATCGACGCCGTCCGACGCTTCAACCGTCTGTATACCCGTCGTATCGGTGTCCTGCAGCATGGCTACCTGCGCAGTCCGTTCTCGCTGGCCGAGGTGCGCGTGCTCTACGAGCTGGCCCATCGCCAGCGCACCACCGCTACCGAGCTGGCGCGGGAGCTCGACCTCGACGCCGGCTATCTGAGTCGCATCCTGGCCGCGTTTACCCGTCGCGGCATGCTCGAACGCGCGCGTTCGGAGCGCGATGGCCGCGAGCAGCTACTCAGCCTCACCCGCTACGGCCAGGACACGTTCGCCCCGCTGGAGACTGCCGCACGCGAGCAGATCGGCGCGCTCGTCCAGAGCCTGCCCGAGCGACAGCAGGAGCGTCTGGTCGGCGCGATGCGCACCATCGGCGTGCTGCTCGGCGACTGGGCGCCCGCCTCAGCGGCCGCCGACCAGGCGGTCGTGCTGCGCCAACCGCGGCCGGGCGACATGGGCTGGGTTGTCGAGCGACACGGTGACATCTATGCCCAGGAGTACGGCTGGGACGAGCGCTTCGAAGCGCTGGTGGCCAGTATCGTCGCCAGGTTCGTCGACCACTTTGACGCCGAGCGCGAGCGATGCTGGATTGCCGAGCGTGAGGGCGAGCGCGTCGGCTGCATCTTCCTGGTCAAGGCCAGCAAGACCATTGGCAAGCTGCGACTGTTCCTGGTCGAGCCCGACGCGCGCGGCCTCGGCATCGGCAAGCGCCTGGTCGAGGAATGCATCCGCTTCGCCCGCGCGGCGGGCTATCGCCGCATGCGCCTGTGGACGCAGAGCAACCTGCTCGCCGCGCGGCACATCTACGCGCGCCACGGCTTCCGCCTGATCGCCTCGGAGCCGCACCACAGCTTCGGCTACGACCTGATCTCGGAGACGTGGGAGCTGCGCCTCTAAATAGCCCCGATGGTGGCCCTCGGGCCGTACACACGAGGACTACCGTCGCAGGTCTGCCGCGCAGATGCGACGATGATCAGCCGTTGTCGCTGATGAAAGACGAACTCTTCCGTGCTTCCGTCCTCGCGCTCGCCGGCAGCCTGGGCGACCGTGTGTGCGGGATGGCGACGGTGCCGTCGCGTTCCTCGGGGTGCTGCGCCGCCTCCGCCAGCTCCTGCGCGGAGGCGCTGTAGCGATCGAACGCGTCGCGCAGGTGCTGGGTCTGGTAGTGGGCGTAGATGCGCTTGGTCGTCTCGGGCGACGCGTGACCGAGGATGTCCTGGACCTCAGACAGGCTGGCGCCGCGGTTCAACAGCACGCTCGCCTTCGAGTGGCGGAAGTGGTGCGTCGTGGCCGGCACGCCCACCGCGCGCGCGTAGCGCTTGACGATGGCCCACACCGACTGGGGCGAAAGGCGCCACCGCTGGCCACCGTGACCGGCCGAGCGACCGCGGCGGTTGTCGTGTCGCAAAAAGACAGGCGCGAGCGTGTCCGAGCGCGCCTCCAGGTAGGCGCGGATGGCGTCCTGCGTCTGGGCGTCGAAGAACACCACCCGCTCCTTGTCGCCCTTGCCGGTGATCAGCGCCCGATCGCTGTGGCCGTCCTGGACGTCGAAGCGGTCAAGGCGGGCCACCTCCTCACGGCGCATGCCCGTGCAGAACAGCGTCAGCAGCAGCGCGCGATCGCGCAGCAGCTCGAGCCGTTTGCTGCCGCGCCGTTCGGTCGCGGGGGGCAGCGGCAGGCCCAGCACGTAGGTCACCAGCACAGGTAATCGGCGATCGATGCGCGGCGTCTTGTAGCTGGCGCGACCCATCACCTCGTGCACGTTCTCGCGCATCTGTTCGTAGGTCACGCCTGGTGGCAGCAGGGCGCGGCGGGCCAGGAAGCGCACAAAGGCGCGCAGGCCGGCCGAGTAGGTGGCCACCGTCGCCCGCCGTTCACGACTGTGGCGGCGCACGAGCCAGCCGTAGAAGTCTTCCAGCACGCTCGGCCCCAGAGACGCGGGCTGCCACGAGGCGAGCTGTCCGCGCGCCTCGAGGAACTCGCGGAAGCGCGCCAGGCCCGTCTGGTAGGTGGTGAACGTCCTGGGCGACTTGCCGCCCAGCGAGTCAAGGAACTGCGCCGCGAGCGCGTCGAAAGTGACCGCTCTGCCAGCGTCCGGGCCCGTTGCGGCGTCCACCCTGCCAGGCTAGGCGCGCCAGTTCCGCCCCGAGCATCACGAAGACGCTACCGTCCCGTCCCGCCCAGCGCGCGAGCGAGCTGAACCCTGGCGGCATGCGTGTTCCAGGCGTCAGTAGACAGAAGGAGCTGAACTTGCCCGCGCACGCGCAGTGCGATCGAGGCGCGGCTTGCCAACCGTACGGGAGGACGGTTTTCGAGCGTGGCCGTCGCCGTAGTCTCGTTCCGCCGCACACGGGCGCCATCTGAGCAACAGCAGGAGGGCACGACCATGGACCGATACGAGGTCGAACTCGAGCCGGC
>CBJLVJ010000130.1:0-7137 GCA_966426465.1 uncultured bacterium
GGCCTGGCGATCGGCCAATTACACCAGCTCAAGCCGACACAGATCGTCGTCAGCGACAGCGTGCCTCAGGACCGCACCGCCGAACGGCAGCGTCTGCAACAAGCCATCGAGACTGCGCGCGAGCAGCTCGACCAGGTGTACGAAGACGTCAAGGGCCGTGCCGGGCGCAACCAGGCCGCCATCTTCCGCGCCCACCAGGCGTTGCTCGACGATCCTGACCTGCTCGCCGACGTGCGCGCCCGCATCGACGCGGGCCACAGCGCGGCGTGGTCCTGGCAGCAGGGCATCGACGCGCGGGTGGCGGACCTGAAGCAGCTCGGAAACGAGCGTCTCGCGGCGCGCTCGGCCGATTTCCACGACGTTGGCCAGCGCGTGCTGCGTGTCCTGTCCTGGACCTCCGAAGGTGAAGCCAGGCTGCCTGACACGCCGGTCATCCTGGTCGCCGAGGACCTCACGCCGTCCGATACCGCCAGGCTCGACCCACGCCGCACCCTGGGCGTGTGCACCGCCTCCGGTGGGCCGACCTCGCACACCGCCATCATCGCTCGATCGCTCGACATTCCCGCGGTGGTTGGCGCGGGCGCAGCGGTGCTGGAACAGGTCGACGGGACACTGTGCATCCTCGACGGCGCGGCCGGCGTGCTCTACATCGAGCCAAGCGAAGTCGACGTCGCTTCGGCGCGGCAAGCGCAGCTCGAGCTCCAGCGTGTGCGCGACGCTGAATACCAGACGCGCTACGAGCCTGCGGTTATGACCGACGGCAAACGGATGGAAGTGGTCGCCAACATTGGCAAACCGGCCGAAGCCGCGCAGGCCGTCGACGCCGGCGCCGAAGGGGTTGGACTCGTGCGCACGGAGTTCCTGTTCCTCGAGCGGGACGTGCCACCGTCCGAAGACGAGCAATTCGCGGCGTACACCGAGATGACCCGCGCGCTCAATGGACTACCGCTGGTCATACGCACGCTCGACATCGGCGGAGACAAGGCGCTGCCGTATCTTTCGCTGCCAGCCGAAACGAATCCGTTTCTGGGCGTGCGCGGCATCCGTCTGTGTCTGCGCCGACCGGACCTGTTCATACCACAGCTCCGGGCCATCTATCGCGCATCCACCACCGGTCCGGTGAACATCATGTTCCCGATGATCGCCACCCTGGAGGAGTTTCGCGACGCCAGGGCCATCGCCGAGCGCGTACGGGAGGAGGTGAAGGTACCGTCGGTCCCGATGGGGATGATGGTCGAAGTGCCATCGGCGGTGATGATGGCGGAGGAATTCGCGCGTGAAGTGGATTTCTTCAGCATCGGCACCAACGATCTGACTCAGTACGTCCTGGCGATGGATCGGCTGCACCCCACCCTCGCACCGCAAGTCGATGCGCTGCATCCGGCGGTGCTGCGCATGATCCGGCGGGTGGTGCAAGCGGCCGACGGTGCTGGCAAATGGGTGGGCGTGTGCGGCGGTATTGCGGGTGATCCGCTCGGGGCGATCATTCTCGCCGGCATTGGTGTGAGCGAGCTCAGCATGAGCATTCCAAGCGTGGCCGCAGTCAAATCGAAATTGCGTCGCGGCTCGCACGCGCAAGCGAGGCGGCTGGCGGAGCGAGCCCTGGCGTGCGCGACAGCAGCTGACGTGCGGCAGCTAGGGGCGTAGGCCCCGGAAGGAGGAACGCATATGGCGCGCATCGTCGCAGTCACCTCGTGCCCGACGGGTATCGCGCACACGATCATGGCCGCCGAAGCGCTGGCAAAGGTGGCCCGTATGGAGGGCCACACGATCGCCGTCGAGACGCAGGGGTCGATCGGCACGAGGAATGAGCTGTCCGAGGATGACATCGACAACGCGGACGTGGTCATTCTGGCGGTCGATACGCACGTCACGATGGACCGTTTTGCGGGTAAGGCGGTCTACGAGACGAGCACGAGCGACGCGATCCGTAACACGCGAGCGGAAATCAACGCTGCGCTGGCGGTTGCCGGTGTGCCGGTCGCACGGCCCGCGGCCGCCGCGGGCAGCGGGCCGGACGGCACCGTCGCGGCGTCGGCCGGCACAGCCGCGCCGGCTGCGCCACCACCAGCCGCGCCGTCCGGCAGCAAGCGGCTGGTGGGCATCACCTCGTGTCCCACCGGCATCGCGCACACGTTCATGGCCGCGGAGGCGCTTCAGAAGGCCGCCCGGGCGATGGGCCACTCGATCAAGGTCGAGACGCAGGGGTCGGTGGGCTCACAGAACACGCTGACGCCAGAGGACATCGCCGCCGCCGACGCGGTGGTGATTGCCGCCGACACCAAAGTCGACACCTCGCGTTTCGCCGGCAAGCCGGTGTACGTGACCGGCACGAACCAGGCCATGCAGCGTGGCCAGGAGGTGATCCAGACCGCCCTGACCCAGACGGCCGAGCCCGCGAGCGCGGCGGCCGGCGGCGAGGGCTACGCCGCGGCGGTCGCCCGCAGCAAGGCCCAGCGCTCGGCGCAGCGAACCGGGCCGTACAAGCACCTGATGACCGGCGTCTCGTACATGCTGCCCATCGTCATCGCCGGTGGTCTGTCGCTCGCGCTGGCGTTCGCTATTGGCGGGATCAACGCTGGTGACCAGGAAGGAACCCTGGGCTGGGCGCTCACCCAGATTGGAGGGAAGACAGCCTTCAGCCTGTTCGTGGCTGTCCTGTCGGCATACATTGCGTACTCCATCGCCGACCGGCCGGGCATCGCGCCGGGTCTGATCGGCGGCTTTCTGGCGCAGAACCTGGGCGCGGGTTTTCTGGGTGGAATCATCTCCGGCTTCATCGCCGGCTACCTGACCCAGTTCCTGGCCCAGCGCATCAAGTTGCCGATGACGCTCGAAGGCCTCAAGCCCGTCCTGATCCTGCCATTCCTGTCGACGGTCGCCGTCGGTTTGCTGATGATCTTTGTCATCGGGCCGCCAGTCCAGGGCATCCTCGCCGCGCTGACCGATTGGCTCAAAGGCATCCAGGGCGCCAACGCGTTGCTGCTGGGCGTGCTCCTCGGCGCGATGATGGGCTTCGACATGGGCGGACCCGTGAACAAATCGGCTTACACGTTTTCGGTCGGACTGCTCGGCAGCCAGGTCTACGCGCCGATGGCGGCGGTCATGGCGGCCGGTATGACGCCGCCACTCGGACTGGCGCTGGCGGCTTTCCTGTTCAAGGACCGCTTCGACCTGGAAGAGCGCGAGGCTGCCGCGCCGGCTGTGGTTCTGGGCCTGTCGTTCATCACCGAAGGGGCGATCCCGTTCGCCGCCAAAGATCCGCTGCGGGTGATCCCGTCACTTGTGCTTGGCTCGGCAGTCGCCGGCGGCTTGTCGATGATGTTCGGCTGTCAGTTGCTCGTGCCCCACGGCGGGATTTTCGCGATCCTGATTCCGGGCGCCGCCGGCAACTTGCCGGCGTACCTGCTGGCCATCGTCGTGGGCTCGCTGGTGACCACCGCGGCAGTCACCATCCTCAAGTCGCTGCGTCCCGTGGCCGCCGGAGCGCAGGTGCGGTCACGCGAACAGGAGCGCCTGGCAGCGGCCTGAAACTTACGCCGGCGTAGCGGGGCGGCGCTCCTCAACGGTGACCTGGGGGAGCAACGCCTCGACCGCCGAGCTCGACGACAAGCCTGAGCCCAGGTGCGTGATCGCATCCATGGAAAAGGCCGTCGCCAGCTGCGCGCATTCGGCCAGGGTGATGCCGCGAAGTCGACCGCTGACGATGCCGGCCACCATCGCATCACCCGCGCCGACTGTGCTCTTGACCTCGATCTGGGGTGGTCGAGCGATGGCGATAGCGGAGTCTTCGACAAAACACGCCCCGTCGCTGCCCATCGACACGGCGATCAGGCGGATGCCCTGCGCCAGCAGCGGCTGGACGGCGCTCACGATGGCATCCTCGTCCGGTAATGCGCGCCCGACGAGCGCCTCGAGCTCGTGCACGTTTGGTTTGATGGCATCCACCGCGACGTCGAGCGCCTGCCGCAGCCCCTCGCCGCTGGTATCCAGGAGTACGCGGCGCCCTCGCTCGGTGAGGGCCTCGGCCAGCGTTCGGTAGATGTCCGCGTCCACACCCGGCGGAATGCTGCCCGACAGGACAAACCACTCCGCGTCGAGTGTCTCGAGCGTGTCGAGGAGCGACTCCACGTCTGCCGGGAGGGGTGCCTGGCCGGGAAAGTTGATGTCGGTGGTCTGGTGCAGGATCGGGTCGCTGACCTTGATGCCCACGCGTGTTTGTCCGGCGATGCGCACGAAACGGTCGACAATACGCTTGCGGTCGAACAGCTCTTCGAATGGGGCGAGGTTGTCGCGCCCGAGGAAGCCCGTCACCGCGACAGAGTGACCAACGTCCGCGAGGATGGAGGCGACGTTCACCCCCTTGCCGCCTGGATCGGCTCGCGCGTGCTCGACGCGGTTCACCTTGCCAGCGGCGAAATTTGGAATGGTGACCGTCTGGTCGATCGCCGGATTGAGGGTGACGGTGACGACCTCGGTCGCCCTCACTGTGGCCGTTTGGGCTCCAACAGGTCCTTGATCTGTTGTTGCTCGTGCGGTCGCCGGCCGGCCTTCGGCGATTTGGGCGACTTCTTCAGCTTGCCCTTGTCCTTGCCCTTCGAGCGTTCCCCCATGCGCGCTCCACTGTAGCACCCGACAGGCAAGCACAAGAAGAAGGTCGGGTACGATAAGACCGATTCCTCCCACACCTCGCCCGACTGAGCCCGACCTGCCGCCGCGTTCGTCCCCATCAGACGCCGATGTCGACGTTGTGCTGCGGGGCGGCTTCATCTACGACGGGAATGGGGCCGAAGCCACTCGCGGCGACGTGGCGATCCTGGGTGACCTGGTGGCCAGCGTTGGTCCACGCGCCAGCGGTCGCGGCCAGATCGAGATCGACGCCGGCGGCCTGGCGGTCGCGCCCGGCTTCATCAACATGCTCAGCTGGGCGGCCGAGCCGCTGATCGCCGACGGCCGCTCGCAGAGCGATATCCGCCAGGGCGTGACGCTCGAGCTGTTCGGCGAAGGCTCGTCGCTGGGCCCGCTGAACGACCAGATGAAGCGGCACACGCGCGAGCGTCAGGCCGACATCACATACGACATCACCTGGACCACGCTCGACGAGGGCCTGCGCCACCTGGTCACGCGAGGCGTCTCGTGCAATGTGGCGTCGCTGGTTGGCGCCACGACTTTGCGCATACACGAGCTGGGCCACCAGGATCGACCACCCACACCTGACGAGCTCCAGCGCATGCGCGCCCTGCTGCGGCAGGCGATGGAAGACGGCGCGCTCGGGCTTGGCTCATCGCTGATCTACGCACCGGCGTGCTTTGCCGCGCCTGACGAGCTGCTGGCGCTGGCCGAGGTCGCCGGTGCGTACGGCGGCATGTACCTGTCGCACATCCGCAACGAAGGCCATCAGCTGCTCGAAGCCATCGACGAGCTGGTGGATATCTCGAGGCGCTCCGGTGCGCCAGCCGAGATCTGGCACTTCAAGGCGTCCGGGCCAGGCAACTGGCCCAGGCAGCAAGCCGCGATCGAGCGCGTTGAAGCCGCCCGCGCGGCAGGCGTGCACATCACGGCAGACATGTACACCTATGACGCCTCGTCGACCGGGCTGGACGCCACCATGCCGGGATGGGTCCAGGAAGGCGGGCACTCGGCATGGGTCGAGCGGCTGAAGGATGGGGCCGTCCGCGCCCGGCTCCGACACGAGCTGTCGACGGCTGGCAATTCGGGCGCCAATGAATTTCTGAGCGCCGAGAAGATCCTGCTGGTCGGCTTTCGCAACGAGGCGCTGCGCCCTCTGACCGGCAAAACGCTGGCCGAGGTCGCCACGCTCCGCGGCACCTCCGTCGAAGATACGATCATGGACCTGGTGGTCGAAGACAACAGCCGCGTCCAGTGCGTGTTCTTCACCATGTCAGAGGACAACGTGCGCAGGGCGGTCGGCCTGCCCTGGATGAGCTTCTGCTCGGATGCCGGCTCGCTGGCTCCCGAGGGCGTTTTTCTGAACACCAGTACCCACCCGCGCGCGTATGGCAGCTTCGCGCGGCTGCTCGCGAAGTACGTGCGCGACCAGGGCGTGCTCTCGCTCGCCGAAGCTGTGCGCCGACTGACGTCGTTGCCGGCCGACAACCTGGGCCTCGAGCGGCGGGGACGGCTGGCGCCCGGCTACTACGCCGACGTGGTCGTGTTCGATCCGAGGACGATCCAGGACCACGCCACGTTCGAGCGGCCGCATCAATACGCCACCGGCGTGCACCACGTCTTCGTCAACGGCCAGCACGTGCTGCGCAACGGGGCGCACACCGGCGCGCTGCCCGTTCGGGTGGTTCGCCGCCGCGGCTATCGCGGCGGTCCGCGCTAGCTTTGTTTAGATGTTGGTGAGACGCGCCCGCGCCGCGTCGACGAAGATCTTGGCGCGCTCGGCGGCGGCGGGTGTTTCCTCCGAGCGGTCCAGCACGGTCGCTTCCGCTCGGAAGGCAAGCAGGCTCTCGTCCATTTCGGCAGCCTGCTCCAGAAGTCCGACGACGCTGTCGGCGCGTGGCGTCATCCCCCACTCGATCAGCAGTGCTCGCAGACCGTCCAGCGCGGCGGCCCGTGCCTTGGTCCAGTCCTGAGCCGCCTCGGCCAGGAGCCGCTCGGCCTCGAACATTGCGTCATAGCCTTCTGTCATCACCGCGAGGCCTCCTGTCGAAGACCCAGAACTTCGGACACCGTACCAACGCGCCAACCGCGTCGGTCGAATTCGTCGAGCACGACCGGCAGCGCCTCGGCGCTCGCATCTGAGCCGACATGCTCCACGACGATGTCGCCGGGCTCAGCGTAGCGCAGGATCTTGCCGGCGACTGCGCCCGATGTGGCGCGCGGCAGCCAGTCGCCCGAGTCAAGGCTCCAGTAGATCGAACGAAAGCCTGAGGCGGCGGCCACGTCGAGCACCCGGCGATTGCGGGCGCCGAACGGTGGCCGGAAATACGGGCGGGTGTGGGCGCCCATCACGTCGGACACGACCTGGTCGGTATAGTCGAGCTCCCACCCGATCTGGTCGTCCGACAGCGTGGTCAGGTCGGGGTGATCGTACGAGTGGTTGGCGACCTCGTGGCCGTCCGCGACGATTTGGTGCGCGAGCTCAGGGTTGTGGGCGACCCAGTGGCC
>CBJLVJ010000131.1:0-7126 GCA_966426465.1 uncultured bacterium
GCTGTTCGGCTATCTCGTCCGCGAAACTCACTCCTTGGGGCGGGTGGGGCACGGTGCGGTACGTGCACCGGCGCACGGCCGACGCGCCATCATGGACGCAATCCGAGTCGGCCAGCAGACTGGCCACGGTGCCATCACCAGGTGTGCTGGCATTGATCTCGTCGACGTCGCTGGCCAGTTCGTGCAGGTGCGTCACGTAGATGGCGCGAGCTCCGAGCAGTCGCAAGCCGCGCACCAGCCCACGCGCCAGGTCGAGGGCCTCCAGTGCGCTCGTGCCCGCGAGCGCTTCGTTGAACAGGATCAGGCTGTGCGGGGTTGCCCGATGAAAGATCGCCGCGAGCCGCTCAGCCTCGAGGTCCAGTCGTCCCAGGCCGGGCCGGTTCTCCTCACGATCCGGGAAGTGGGTGTACACCGCGTCCACCGGACTCAGGCGGGCCGATCTGGCCGGCACGTACAGGCCGGCCTGGAACAGTACCTGGGCCAGTCCGACCGAGCGCGTGAATGTCGTCTTGCCACCGCGGTTCGGTCCGGTCAGGACCCACACGCGGCCGCGACGCTCGTCGAAGTGGACCTCATTGGTGACAATGCTGCCGGGGTCGACGCGCGGACTGAGCGCCAGTCCGAGATCGTAGGCATCCTGCAGTTCCGCGCGGCGGTGGTCGATCGCCAGATAGTCCGGCAGACACACCGGCAGTCCGGCCGACCGGAGTCGGTCGACCAGGCGCGCCGCGCCGAGCAGAAGCCCGAGCTCGGCGCCCAATTGCGTCAGTGCGCCGGTGGACACGCGACTGAAGCGCTCCAGGGCGACCTGGACTGGCGCCACGACCTGGCCCAGCAACTGGCGCAAGTCGCGAACCAGCTCGTTGGGCCGCCCGAGCGGACCGCCCTCGCCCCGCTGCAACGGGGTCAGACCGTGGTTGTCGATGCCGCTACCGAGCAATCGCCAGAGCAAGCCACGCCGACCTTCGACCGGCGTGTCGCCGAGCTCCAGGATGGTGGCGGACTCCGGTGCCAGGTCCGGTCCAAGATTCACGCCGATGGTCACGCTGCGCACGCTGGAGAGACGTTCGCGCAAGGCTGGCAGCTCGCGTTCGAGCGAGGCGAATTCGGCGGTGCTGCGCATCTCGTCGAGCCGGGCGCCGACCGCGCGCAAGCCTTCAGAGGCAACGGGTGCGTCGTGCAGGGCGGCGGCCAGTCTGGTCACGACGTCTACCAGCAGCTCCAGGTCCGCCAGTCGGCGAGCGACACGCTCCAGGCCCGGCTCGGCGATGGGTCGGTAACGCTCGCCGCGCGGTAGGTCGCCGAGCGCCTCGAGCGCCGGCAGCGACGCTTCGAGCGGCTGGCGCAGTGACGGGTTATCCACCAGGTCGGTCAAGACGGCCTGGCGATAGGCGATGACGTCAGGCTCGCGGACGAGGGTCGTCAGTACTTCGTGAGCGAACCGCTCACGCGCGGCGAGCCGGCCCGGCGGTGCCTCCCCGCCCACAATGGCCGTGACGACCTGGTCAAGGTGCAGGTCCGCGCTGGCTTGCTCGTCGAGGCGACTGGCGAGCGCGCTGCGCGCGCCCTCGGGCCAGAGCAAGCTGAGCGGCTGGCCAAGGGGCATCCGCCGATCGGGTCAGGTGACCAGCGTCGCGGCGGGCCTCGCCCAGACGCGGCCCTGCGGAAACGCATGGTCGGCGATTGACTCGGGCCGCATCGTGGCGCTGTAGCCCGGTTGGCTGGGTGGCATGTAACGACCGCCATGCATCACAACCGGATTCAGGAAATGCTCGTGCAGGTGGTCGACGTACTCGATCAGGCGATCGTCGAGCGAGGCGCTCACGCGCAGATAATCCACCATCGACAGGTGTTGAACGTACTCGCACAGACCAACTCCGCCGGCGTGCGGGCACACTGGCACGCCGAACCTGGCCGCCAGAAGGAGCACGGCCAGCACCTCGTTCACTCCGCCGAGTCGCGCCGCGTCAATCTGGCAGATGCCGATCGCGTCGGCTTGTAGGAGCTGCTTGAACATCACCCGGTTCTGGCAGTGCTCGCCGGTGGCGACTTTGATGGGCGCAACGGCACGCGCAATCGCGGCGTGTCCAAGCACGTCGTCGGGACTCGTCGGCTCTTCGATCCACCACGGATTGAAGCGGGCCAATTGCTCCATCCATGAGACAGCCTGGTCGACGTCCCAGACCTGATTGGCATCCATCATCAACGTGCGCGTTGGACCAATCTCCTCACGGATGATGCGCGCCCGGCGCATGTCATCCTCCAGGTCGCGGCCGACCTTCTGCTTGAAGTGCGTCCAGCCCTGAGCCAGGCCATCTCGACAGAGCTGGCGCAAGTGCTCGTCGGAGTACCCCAGCCAGCCAGCCGAGGTGGTGTACGCGGGATAGCCATGCTCACGCAGGTAGGCTTCGCGCTCGAGCCTGGTCGACTCGTTGCGGCGCACGATATCCAGCGCGTCGTCGGGCCTCAGCGCGTCGGTGATGTAGCGGAAAGGCACGCAGGCCACGAACTGCTCCGGGGTCAGGTCCGCCAGCAATTGCCACAGCGGCTTGCCTTCTGCCTTTGCCCACAGGTCCCACACGGCGTTGACGATCGCCGCCGTGGCCAGGTGGATGACGCCTTTCTCAGGGCCGACCCAGCGCAGCTGGCTTTCACCGGCCAGCGCGTACCAGAGCTCGACGGGGTTGGCGGCGAAGGCCTCCAGCGTCTGGCCGAGCACCAGGGACGCGAGCGACTCGATGGCGGCCACGCACAACTCGTTGCCGCGGCCGATGGTGAACGTAAAACCGTGGCCCTCCAGGCCGCTCGGGTGGTCGGTCTTCAGGACGACATACGCCGCCGAGTAGTCGGGCGCAGGGTTCATCGCGTCGGAGCCGGCCAGCGTTCGAGAGGTCGGAAAACGAATGTCGTACGCGACGACGTCGACGATCCTCGTGGTCATGAGTCTGCAGGCCAGATCGTACACGCGCTGGTGGCTAAACCTCCCACACAAGGCTGCCCGCGGCGCGGCGGCGCAGGAACATGGCGGCCTGGCGCGCGCCGTCGGCTTTGAGCTCGGCGATCAGTCGCGGGTTGCGATCGAGCTTGGACGCGGCGTCGAGCCGGGCCGAGAGCTCCTCGCTCATCGTGATGCGAGCGATGCGGACCTCTTTGAAGTCCGGATGCAGCTGCACGTCGCACTCGTCCTGCAAGCGGCGCATAAGGGCGTTGACGCGCCGGATGAAGTGGACTTCCTGGTTCAGCGACAGGTTGCCGCCGAGCTCATTGCGACGGTCCAGGATCTCGGCGTTGGTGCGCGGAACGGAGCCCACGCTTTCGGGATTGATCTGAACGATCCAGATTTCATCAGGCTTTTCGTCGCGCCTGAGCGAGGTCGACAGGAAATCGTGGATGGGTGGGTTCTGCGAGAACAGCCCGTCCCAGTAGAAGTGCCGGTCGATCTCCACCGCCTCGAACAACGTGGGCAGCGCCGCCGATGCCAGCAGCGCATCGGGCGTGATCTCGAACGGCTGAGCGTCGCTGCTGAACACTTTGAACTCGCCCGACAGGACGTCGACGGCGGCGACCAGCAGGCGGGGCGCCGGGTGCGACTCGACCAGGGCGGGCAGGGCGGCGAAATCGACATGCTGTTCCAGAAGCCTGCGAAGTCGGCCCGCGCCGTCCAGCACGTCGCGCACGCCGGGCGGCGCCAGACCGCGGTAGGTATCGAAGGTGTAGGGTGACAGCTCGGGCACGCTGACCATGCCCTCGAGGCGGTTTGCCTGTACCAGCGCCGCGTTCAGCACGGCATCCAACCAGCCAGTGGCGGCGTTGCCGGCCCAGAAGTCGTCAAGCAAGCGAGACGCCGAGATCCCGCCCGAGTCCTCGGTCAGCAGTGCGTACCAGGCCAGTAACGCGCACATGGCGCCGCCGGATGTGCCGCTCAGGCCCAGGATGCACGCCGGCTCGCCCTCGAGCTGCTGTTCGCGCTGGTGGTAGTGTTGCACCAGGCGGCCAAGCACGCCGGCTGTGAACGCGGTGTGGCTGCCGCCACCCTGACAGGCGATGGCAATTCTTGCCGCGGCGGCGTTCATCGCGTATCCCTCCTTGCCGTCGTAGTGTTCCACGCACCAACCCGGTTGCGATGGGTGCCGGTATAGGAAATGCTCCGGGGGAAGTGGGTCACGTATAAGATCGGGCGCCGCCAATAGCGGCCAGGACTGACTGCTTTGTTCCTGGGCATTCGTGCCAAGCTCCTGAGCAGCTTCATCGGCCTAGCCATGCTCACGATCGTGCTGGGCGGCTTTGCCATGCGCACGTTCGACGGTCTCAATGAGCGTGAGCGGGTCATGTACGAGGACGTCTTCGGCGGCACGTACCTGGTGGCGAGCTATGCCGATCGCACAGCCGATGGGCGGCAGGCAGCGCTCGCCTACCTGCTGGAGGACGATGCCAACCGGCGCGCCCAGCTACGCCAGGACATCGCCGCCGCTGACGCTAGCCTGGTCGAGCTGAGCCGTCAGATTGACCAGGCCGATACCGACCGCCAGGATATCGACACCCTGGCGCGTGTGGACTCGGCCTGGTACGCATTCGCGATGTGGCGCGACGACGCCATGCAGCTCGTGGATGGCGGGGATGTGGTCGGGGCACGGCGGTCATACGAAGTCGTCGGCGCGCCACTGGCGCAGCAGGTTGACGACGCGGTCGGGTCGTTCCTGGACAAGAAGGGCGAAGTCGCGGCGCAGATCGCGAGCGCGCACGAGGCGGCGTACGACTCGACCAGGCGCGTGGCCGTGGCCACTTCGATCGGTGCAGCCGCGTTCGCGCTGCTGGTGGGCTTCATCTTGTCGCGCAACGTCGCCGGGGCGGTCAGGCAGGTTGCCCAGGCGGCGCGTGGCCTGGCCATGGGCGACCTGAACCAGCAGGTCCCGGTGCGCTCGCGCGACGAGCTTGGCCAGATGGCCGCCGCCGTGGACGACGCGATCGCCTACCAGCAAGACATGGCGCGGGTCGCCAACGCGATCGCCACGCGCGACTTGACTCAGGACATCCAGCCCAAGAGCGCCGCCGACGTGCTGGGCAACGCCTTCCAACGCATGACGGCCAACCTGCGGCTGCTGGTCGGCCAACTGCAGGAGCGCGAGGAACGCATACGGGCGGTGCTCAACAGCGTTGCGGACGCCGTGATCAGCGTCGATGAGCATGGTCACATCGACTGGGTCAACGCCGCGGCCGAGCGGATGTTTGGCTACCCCGCCGCGGATGTCGCCGGGCGACCCGTGCGCCAGTTGATCAGCGCCGATGTGGGGCAAGCCGAACCGCGCGAGGGAACGGGCTGGCGTGCCGATGGCAGCCAGTTCCCGGTGGACGTGATCGGGAACCGACGTGAGGTCGACGAGCGCTGGCTCTCAATCCTCACGGTGCGCGACGCGACCGAGCGCAAGCACGCCGAGCAGCGCGCGCAACAGTTCATGCAAAACGAGAAGATGCGCGCGCTGGGCCAGATGGCCAGTGGCATCGCGCACGACCTCAACCAGTCTCTTGCGCTGATCTCGGGCTACGGCGACCTGGCGCGTCAGTCCCTTCAGCGAGCACGCGATCCGAGCGTGGTACATGACTATCTCGGAACGGTGGTCCAGGCGGCGATCGATGGTGGCGAGACGGTCAAGCGCCTGCTCGCGTTTGCGCAGCACCGTACCGATGCGCCCCGGCAGTGCATCGAGGTGCGGACGGTCCTGGCGGAGGTCGTCCAGCTGACCGCGCCACGCTGGCGGGACGCCTCGCAGGTGGACGGCTACCGGATTGACGTGCGGGTCGAGACCAGTGGCGACACCAACATCGAGGGCTGGCCGCACAGCGTTCGTGAGGCACTCATCAATCTCGTATTCAACGCCGTCGACGCGTTGCCCGAGGGCGGCGAGATCTGCTTGAGTGCCCGGCAAGAGAGCGACCGGGTGGTCGTCGAAGTAGCCGATACGGGCACCGGCATGACACCTGAGGTCCAGGCGCACATCTTTGAACCGTTCTTCACCACCAAAGGCGAACGTGGCACAGGCCTGGGGCTGGCGCAGGTGTACGGCATCGTGCAGCGGCACGGCGGTGAGATCACCGTCACATCGAGCCCGGGCAACGGCACGACCTTCCGGCTCAGCTTCCCGGCCGCCGCGGCGAGCCAGCCCGCAGGAGTAGCGCCGGGCGGCAGGGCGGAGCCGCAGCCGATGGCCCTGCGTGTCCTGGCGGTGGACGATGAACCGGCCCTGGCCCGCATGGTGTCGCTGGTTCTCAAAAAACACGGCCACCAGGTGGAAGTGGCGACCTCTGGCGAGGCGGCGTTGCGGCTGCTGGAGCACGGCGAGTTCGACCTGGTGATCACCGACCTCGGGTTGGGTAGCGGGCTCAATGGCTGGCAGGTGGCTGAGCAGGTGGCACAGCGCTGGCCAGGCGTACGCGTGGCGCTGGCGACCGGCTGGGGCGCCGGGATCGACGCCACACAGGCGCGGGCGCGGGGCATCCAGGCGGTGGTCGCCAAGCCCTACACCGCGGAGACACTGCGCGGCGTGGTCGGCGCCATCGCCAGCGACATTGCCGCGGAGCGCGCAAACGGCCGCCCGGGCGTTCGGCCACACTCCCAGGACAACTGACAACCCAGCGGTTAGTGGCGGACGGCCCAGCGGGCCAGCGTGAACGCCAGCGCGTCCTCGGCCAGGGCGAGCACCAGCGGCGGAAGGGGCAGCCGGCCGCTGGTGCGCAGGGTGTAGCCGACGACCGAGCCGAGCAGCGCACCGGCCGAGCCGACCAGCGCGCCAGAGTCTGAAGTTCGCCCCTCGGCGAGGCTGGCGAGCGCGCCGGCTGTGCCGCCAAGCACGATGCGGCCCGCCAGCGGCAGCGGATCCACTCGGGCTGGCACTGATGGCAGCTTGTCTGCCACCACTTCACCGACCGCCGCCACCCCCAGAGCGAGCGCGCCAGCCGGTGACGCAAGCGCATCGATGGCCCAGCCGCCATCGGCGATATCCGGACCTTCACGGTCCAGGTGGGCGGCCAGAATGGCCAGCGGCATGACCGAGCGCAGACCGCCGACGAAGCCGAGCGTCGCCGTACGCAGCAGGTCGGACGGCGTACCCGGGGCGGGATGTCGTTCGTC
>CBJLVJ010000132.1:0-7003 GCA_966426465.1 uncultured bacterium
CCAGGGCTTTAGCAGACCGCTAACAACGAGCGTATAGGCGGCTTAACGATCGGCGGGCAAACTGGAGGCGCAAACCCACCCGCACGCCGGAGACTCGTATAGTGATGCAGCCCACCATTCGCACGTACATGCTTGTCGATCTGAAGTGCTACATGTGCGGCGCGACAGCAGGGTCCATCGAGCGAGAACAGGGGACGACCACGCCGCGCGTCGCTTTTGAGCGCGCCGGCAACGTGGCCACCGTCGACGTGTGGCAGACCTCACGCGTGCGGTGTCCCCGCTGTGGTGGCTCGGTGTACGTGGATCAGGTGGAGATCGTCGAACGCCGCGTCGAGCCGGTAGAGTGGGAGGACGACGGTCCGCGGCGCGGCCGACCGCCAAAGTGGCTGGTCGAGCAGCGCCGCCGCAAGCAGCAGCACGAGCTCAGCGCCTAGCGTTCGCGGTCTCGGCGCCTGGCGTTCGCGGTAGGATCCGGCCGCATGGCCGCCCCGGATGGACTTCCGTTCAGCACGCTCGCCGCGGCATTCGACCAGCTCGAACGGACTTCGAGTCGCAAACAGCTCACCACGATTCTCGCCGACCTGCTGCGCCAGGTCGAGGCCGACGCCATCGCCGAAGTTGCTTACCTGCTGCAGGGCCGGGTGGCCCCGCTCTACGAGCCAGTCGAGTTCGGCCTCGGCGAACGATCCGTCGAAAAGGCCATCGCCGAAGCGTTCAGCATCGACCCCGCCGAGGTCCGCAACCAGTATGCGCGCACCGGCGATCTCGGCCTGGTGGTCGCGGAGCTCGTGCCTGCCGGGGACCAGTCCTCGCGCTCGGTGCGGGAGGTCTTCGCCGAGCTGCGCCGGCTCGCAGACATCAGTGGCTCCGGAAGCGGCGAACGAAAGCTCTCGGCGCTAAGGGCGCTGCTGAGCGGACTCGATCCCATTTCGGCCAAACACCTGGTACGCATTCCGTTGGGCAACAGCCGCCTGGGTGTCGGCGACGCCACCATCCTGGCCGCCTTCAACGAGGCGCGGCTCAGCGGCACCAAAACCGACCAGGTCGTGCTCGAGGACGCCTACAACCGAACATCGGACCTTGGACTGCTCGGCGAAACGCTGTGGACCGAAGGTCTGGACGGCGTTCGCAAGCTGCAGGTGATGGTCGGTCGGCCGATCCGGCCCCAGCTCGCGGAGCGGCTGCCTGACGTACCGAGCCTGCTGGACAAACTCGGCGGTCGGGCCCACGCCCAGTTGAAGTTCGACGGCATCCGCGTCCAGCTCCACCTGGACCGCGGTCGACCCGAGGGCGAACAGGTGCGTCTGTTCTCGCGCAGCCTGGAGTCGATGACCAGCATGTTCCCGGAGCTCGTGGAGGGCGTGTTGAAGCAGGTCCAGGCGGACACGGCCATCCTCGACTCCGAGGCGCTGGCCTTCAATCCACTGTCGGAGGAGTTCCTGCCCTTCCAGGAGACGACGCGCCGCAGGCGCAAGCACGGCATCGGCGAGCTGGCCACCGAGCTACCGCTCAAGGCGATGGTGTTCGATGTGATGTATCGCGACGGCGAAGCGCTGCTCGATCGGCCCTTGCTCGAACGGACGCGAATACTGCAGGAGATGGTGCGCGGCACCGACGTGCTGCAAGCGGAGGCTGGCGTCGTCATCGACAACCCGCACCGACTCGACGAGATGTTCGAGGCTGCGCTCGAACGCGGCCTCGAAGGATTGGTGGTGAAGCGCGTCGACTCGCCCTACCAGGCAGGTGCCAGGAATTTCAACTGGGTGAAATTGAAGCGCCACTCCCGCGGGGCCCTCGAAGACACCATTGACTGTGTCCTGCTGGGGTATTTCGTTGGACGGGGCAAGCGTGTTGGACTCGGTGTCGGTGCGCTGCTGGTCGGCGTGTACGACGCCGATGCCGACGACTTCAAGACCGTGACGAAGATTGGCACTGGTCTGAGCGACGAACAATGGCGCGAGGTGGGCGAGCGAGCCGCGCCGTTCCGCTCCGAACAGCGACCCGCGCGGGTGAGCTCGAAGATCATCCCCAGCGTGTGGGTCGAGCCCAGGATCGTGCTCGAGGTCCTGGCGGACGAGATTACGAGCTCGCCCAACCACACCGCTGGCTATGCGCTCCGGTTTCCGCGGGTGATTCGCTTCCGCGACGCCGACAAGCGACCCGAAGACGCCACCACGCTTGCCGAGCTGGTCGAGCTGTATCAGGCGCAGCCCGGCAGAGCTATGACCGCGAGCTCACCGTAGCCCTCTTGCGTCCGGCCACCGGGGGTGTCAACCATCTCACGACGATGCGCGTTGAGGTGACCACCTGGTTCCTGGAGATGCTGGGCGCTGAGCAGCTGCGGCGGGTTGGCCCACCAACGCCAGAGGCGCGCGTCGAGCGTGCCGATATCCCATCCCCGGAGCTGAGCCGTTTCCTGTACACCGCGGTCGGCGGGCAGTGGTACTGGACCAACCGCCTGGACTGGAATTACGCGCGCTGGCTGGCGTATCTCGACCGGCCGGCGGTGGAGACACTCGTCCTGTACGTGTCTGGAACGCCCGCTGGCTACGTCGAGCTCGAGCTTCAGGCCGACGACAACGCGGAGGTCGCGTACTTCGGCTTGCTGCCGCGATTCATCGGGCAACGGCTCGGGGGCTATCTGCTCAGCGCGGGCGTTGACCGAGCCTGGGCACAGGGCGCGCGCAGGGTCTGGGTCCACACGTGCAGCCTGGACGGGCCGAAAGCGCTGGCCAACTACCAGGCCCGAGGCTTCCGCATCTACGCCCAGCAATCGGACTGGGTGGAGCTGGCGCCAACGCCGCCCGGACCGTGGCCTGGGGCAGGTCTTGCTCTGGCGCCCGTGTAGCATGCGGCTGTGCGCAAACCCGTGCTCGCTCTCGGCATCGCCGCGTGATTGAGCAGCGTCCACTCGGTCAGACGGGCCTCTCGGTCTCGGCGCTGGGGTTTGGCTGTGGGGCGGTGGGTGGGCTGATGGTCCGCGGTGCCGAGAGCGAACAGCGCCAGGCGGTCTCACGGGCGCTCGAGGCAGGCATCACCTACTTCGATACGGCCGCGCAGTACGGCGACGGGCGCTCTGAAGAGAACCTCGGGCGGGTGATACGCGATCTCGGGGCGTGGTCGCGCGTCGTGGTGGGGACCAAGGTGCGCCTGCGGCCGGAACAGATGGCCGATGCGAGGGGCGCAATCCGCGCATCCCTGGAGGCCAGCCTCGAGCGGCTCGGGCGCAGTGACGTGGACGTGTTCTACCTGCACAATCCCGTAGGACTTACCCGCTCGGATGGTGGGTCGCTGGATCTGGCGACCGTGCTGGGCGACGTGGCTCAGGGCCTACGCGCGGTTGTCGAGGCTGGTCTGGCGCGTCACATCGGCTTTACCGGCCTGGGGGATAGCGCAGCGGTGCGCGAGGTCGTCCGCACCGACCCGTACGAGGTCGTACAGACGTACTTCAACGTCCTGAACCCGAGCGCTGGTTTCACGGGCCACGCGGGCGGTCAGCAGGATTTCGAGGGTCTGATCGATACGGCCGCGCGCGCGGGGCGCGGCGTGGTCGTCATCCGCGTGCTCGCCGCCGGCGCAGCGGCGGCTGAGCCGGTCAGAGCGGCCAATGCCGGCGAGCCGGGCGGCAGTCTGGTCAGCGGAGGCTCGTTCGCCGCCGATGCCGAGCGCGGCGTTCGATTGCGCCATCTCGCCGCCGAGCTGGGTCTCGACAGCCCGGTCGAGCTGGCCATTCGCTTCGGCCTGTCGAAGCCAGGCGTGTCAACAGTCCTGGTCGGCTATTCGAGCCTTGACCACCTCGAGCAGGCCATCACCTTCGCCGACCGCGGCCCACTCAGCGACGACGTCGTTCAGCGGATCCTGGAGCTCAGTAGTGAATGACGACCGGCGTGCCGATGTGCGCCCAGCCCCATAGCCAGGCGCTGTCGTTGTAGGTCAGGCCCAGGCAGCCGTGACTGCCGGCATAACCCCACATGCTGCTCCAGTAGTTGTAGTGCAGGCTCGCTCCGTCGCCCGTGAAGTACTGGGTGAACAGCACGTTGGTCAGGTAGTACCCGCCCGGTCCGAAGCGCGGGATGCCGATGGTGTCGCTGTTCATCGTCTCATTGGCGACGCGCCTCAGGATGGTGAACACACCCGTCGGGGTCGGTCGCGGCCCGGCGCCCTTGATCGTCAAGAACGAGTTCACCGCCGTGTCCCCCTCGTAGGCGGTGACGCGCGCGGGCGAATTCAGGTTCACGTCGAGCCAGTGGCCGGTGAAGTCCTCGGTGCGCGCCGGAACGAACACCGCGTCCGCCGGCACAAAATCGCCCGAATCGGTGCGATACCAGCTCGAGCCGTCTTCGCCATTGACCAGGCCGGTCAATGTCAGCCACGTGTTCGGGTTCAGCTCGCGCTCGGTCGCCTCGTCTGCCGGGGTCGGGTACACCGCGAGCGGGGCCTGATTGGTGACGACGCCGCGCGCGTCAAACTCATCAGTGGCGGCCGGCGGTTGCATGAACACATACCGCGATGGGGGGTCGCCGGGCGCTAGTTGGCCGCTGGGCACATAGGATACGGTCCGCGACCTCGGATCGAGCACGCGCGCCCACTCGCCGTCGTAGCCGAGCACCTGCAGCGTGGCCATCGCCGGCACGTCGCCAAACGCCACGGCGTCCGCGGTCGGCCCACTGAAGGCGGTCACCCGGTTCAACGTCACCACCCAGGTGGGTTGGTCGGCCCTGACGACGGCGGGTCCAACGAGAAGGGCAGCGGCGAGCAGAACACCACATGTGGTACGAGCAGCCAGACGCCGAGAGCTCATCAGTTCCTCCCGAATCGTGCTTCCTCCAAGATACGAAATCTACGGCGAACCGTTTTGTGTCGAATCCGCAAAAGCGCCGGCGCCAGGTCCCCGCGCGCCAATGCTAGGCTGGGTGCATCCGACTGTTGTCCATCGTGGCCGTCGGCTGGCTGCTGCTGAGCATTGGCGCGCCTGTGGCCGCTCGCGCCGCACCCAGCCCATCGCCGACGCCCGCCCCTCCGCGCGTGCCGTCCGTTACGTCCTCGCCGACGGCCACGCCGCGCCGGAGCCCGACCGCGCCGGTGTCCAGCGCACGGGCACCCACGGCCCGGCCCGAGGCACCAACGCCCACCGCCAGGCCCGAGCCACCAACCCCTACCACCGCCAGTCCAGAGCCGCCAACCGCCACCCCCACCCCCGGCCAGACGCCAACCTCCACGCCGAGTCCGCGGCCCGAGGCGAGCCCGACGCAAACGCCGCCGCCCCAGCCAGGCGCGACCCCGACACCGCCCTCCGACCAGTCTGCTGAGCGAGAGCCGACTGACCAGGACCTCGCGGCGACGGACGAATTCGCGGCGACGGACGAAGTCGCCATCGATTGGCACGCCTTTGTGCCCACCGACATGGCCGACCACCTGGCCACCATGGAACGTGCCGCGCGCGAGTCCGATTGCGGTGTGCCGTGGCAGCTACTGGCCGCCATTGCGCGCGTCGAGTCCAACTTTGGACGCAACATGTCCACCTCTTCCGCCGGTGCCATCGGCTACGGACAGTTCCTGCCGAGTAGCTGGCAAGCTTTTGGCAGCGACGGCAATGCCTACGACTACCGTGACGCCTTGCCGGCGATGGCGTTATATCTGTGCCAGGCCGGTCTGGCGCGTGATCCTCGCGCCGCTCTCTTCGCGTACAACCACGCCGATTGGTACGTGGACCTGGTGCTTGACCTGGCCATGCGCTACGACCGCATCGCGCCCGGCCAGCCGATCCCGGAAGTGCTCGGCATCGGGCCGCCAGCCGATGCAGGCACGCCCATGCACTACGCGGCGGGGCGCGATCTTCGGCTGCAGAGCCGCGAGCGTCGCCTGGATGGTGGCACCTCCTGGCTGGCTGTCCCGTGGCACGGTCGCACGCCCGGCGCGTCCATTTCGCCGGCCTCGCTCGAGGACACCGCGCTGGAGATGGTTCGCGGCGCATTCGGCCTGTCCGGTCGATTAGCCACCAGCAGCGCACCCGACGCTCACGACTACGGTGATCTGGCCAACCGGGCGTGGGCGGCCGGCCTGCTGCCGCTGCTCGAGCAGCCGTCCACGCCGACAATCGACACGCTTCGCGTGCACCTCGCGCACAGCCAGCCCGTGCTTGTGCTGCTCGACAGCAGGGCGCTGCCCGGACACCCGCCCAGCGAGCAGGGCGGTGATCAGCCGGTCGTCGTGATCGGCACGACCGCTACGGGCCTGATCGTCAGCGATCCCACGTATTCAAGCACCCTTGGTTACGGACTGCACCTGACTGATGACGAGTTTCTGGCCGCCTGGAAGTCAGCTTCGAGCCCAGGCAAGGCGCTCGCCTTCGCACCTCGTCCAGCGCCCCTAGTGCGCCAGGCGCACGTGCGCACTGCCGAGCCGCCGCCGCTGTATGCGCGCGTCGTGCCCACGCCGACCATGACGCCGATACCGTCACCAACGGTCGCGCCAGTGGCGACACTGCTGCCGGCCTCGATACCCGTCGCCACGGACGTCGCCACGCCGATTGCCGTCGCCACGCCGGTCGCGGTCGACGCGCCGGTTGCGGTCGACGCGCCGCGCGCCGACGACCGCGCGGACCTGACCTGGGTCGCGCTCGCCGGTGCGGGCCTCAGCGTCGCGGCCGCGTTCCTGGTCAGGCTCGGGCGTGCTCGTCGCTGGCCTTGGGTGCCTGGGCGCGCAGCAACAACGCCGCGACGATCAGACCAATGAAACCAAGAACGCGCCCGGCCAGGCTCGGTTTCTGAGCCGGCTCCGCTCCCTGTTGGCCGTGGCTGCCGGCGTGTGCGCCACTGTTTTGCTCACGCAGCTGCGTTTGCGTCGAACGGACCGGCGATCCGAGCGCGCCACCCCCTTGCATCGCCGGCGCAGAACCGGTTGCCTCGGCCCGAACCTGGCCGGTCTGCTGGTTGAAATCAGCCCTGCCCCGTTGGGCGGCCGTGGTTGCCTCGGCGAGAGCCACCGAACGTGCAGGTTGTTG
>CBJLVJ010000133.1:0-6994 GCA_966426465.1 uncultured bacterium
GGGGCCTTCCGCGTGCCCGGGCCCATGCACCCCAGAAGAGGTAGACCCAACATTGCTACGGCCAGCCGCAAAGTAGCGGCCGGTTTGTGCATCTGGCTGGCGCTGCTGTGGAGAACCCTGGTATGCGGCGCACGGCCGGGGCGATGGCTTCCGCTCCGGGTGTGACGGAGGCGCAGATCAGGGAGTTGGGCCTGCCCGAGACGTTCGCGCGTGGCCGCGCATACTTTGAGCGTGGAGCGGTGAGCCACCTGAGGCGGCGGGGCGCGGAGCTCCAGGCGGAAGTAGCGCGCAGCCAGGACACGCCGAACCAGGTCCACGTCACGCTCGCCGAGTGTGGCCTCGCCCGCGCCGTATGCACCGGCCCGATGCCGGGAGCTGGGAGGGTGCCTGCAAGCGAGCGCCGACAGCTCCGCGACGAGACGTGCCGCGGAAGCCGGGGAGCGAGGCGCTCAGGATCACACGCCAGCGTAGTGATCCCGTTCACAACCATCCCTTTGCTCCGGCGATCCTGGCCGCCTCCGACCGGTTGCGTGCGCCGAGTTTCTGGATCGCATTCGAGAGGTGGTTGCGAACGGTGCCTCGGGACAGGAATAAGCGCCGCGCGATCTCATCCACGTCCGCACCGCGATCGGTCGCGGCGAGCACCTGGCGCTCCCGTTCGGTGAGCGGACTGACCCCCTCGCTCAGCGCCGACGCGGCCAGGCCGGGATCGACCACGTGTTCACCACGTGCGGTCCGCCGGATCGCCATCGCGAGCTGCTCCGGCGGCGCGTCCTTCAAGAGGAAGCCGCACACACCGGAGGCCATCGCCTGCCGCAAATACCCAGGCTTGCCAAAGGTGGTCAGCATCAGGGTCCGGCACTGCGGTAGCGCCTCGCCCAGGGCAGCCGCGGCGGAGATGCCATCGCCGCCGGGCATCTCAATGTCGACCAGCGCCACGTCCGGACGGCACGCTCTCGCCGCGGCCAGCAGCTCATCGGCTCGTCCGGCTTCCCCGACGACGACCAGGTCCTCTTCCATCGCCAGGAGCGCGCGCAGCGCGCCTCGCACCGTCGCCTGGTCTTCTGCGATCAACACCCGGATCACGCGACGACCTCCGCTGCAGGTTGCACGGAACCCGAGGGCAGGCTTTCCCGGATCGTGGCGCGCAAGCGAAAGCCTGCCTCGGGCAGCGGCGACGCCTCGAGGGTTCCGCCGATCGAGGCCAGTCGCTCTGCGAGGCCGCGCAGGCCGTTGCCGGCTGGCGGTTGCATCACGCGCCAGCCGTCGTTGAGCACTTCGACCTGGAGTTGGCCGTCGGTCTCGCCCAAGGTGATCTGGCAATGCCTGGCGCCCGCATGCCGGATCACGTTCGTCGTCGCCTCGCGGATCACCCACCCGAGCACGGCTTCGGACTCGCGGTCGAGCGCACCGATGCCCAGGCTCACGTCGACCTCGAGTCCCGCGGCTTTGAGGGCGAGCTGAGCGGCGCTCAGCTCGGTGGCCAGCGTCGGCTGCCGGTAGCCGGAGACCGCCTCCCGCACCTGCCGGAGGGCCTCCCGGCTGAGCGCCACCATGTCCCTGACCTCATTGGAGCCGGCAGCTCCTTCAGGAAGCAGCCTCGTCGCCAGCTCCCCTTTCAAGGTGATCAGCGACAGGCTGTGTCCGAGCAGGTCGTGCAGGTCCCGCGCAATGCGTGCCCGCTCACGATCAGCCGCCTGTTGCGCGATCTCAGCGCGTGCGGCGCGTAGCTCCGCCAAGGTGTTCAGCAGGTAGCGGAGTGCCATTGCGCCGCCACCGAAAAGCAAGAGCACGGGGAACACCAGGGCAAGTCGGAGCGCAACCTGGCCAGACGGCACATTGTCAAGCAGGACGGCGTCGAGGATCGCAGCTGTTGCGACGAACGCGATGGTGATCAACGCCAGGCGTGGCGCCAGCGCGAATCCCGCGACCCCGAGCGGGATCAAGAGGTAGTTGAAGTTCGGCATGCCAACCAGGTGCTGCAGCGCCACAGCCAGCAGCGTCAGCAACAGCACGGTTCCGACTGGGACGGCTGCGTTCCGACGCTTATGTCCCCATAGGCAGTACCAGCTGTAGACCACCACATAGGCGCTGGCGCTGAGCGCGAAGATCGCAACGTAGTCGGACGGCAACAGACCTTTCTGATAGGCGTCGATGACCGGCCACATCAAAGCCAGCAGCCAGAGTGCGAAGTAGCCCCCGAACCGCTCGATCCACTGCATGCGAGTGGCGCAAGCGTACCGCTGGCCGTCGCGACCGCCTAGTGATCCAGGACAGGTTTCAACCGTGATAAATGTCACGGTCAGGTTGTGCTAATTGACACGGCGAACTGGTGATCGCGGGCACTTCCGCCTGGACAGGATCCGATCGATGCTGCCGTTGTCAAAGGAGCAAAGATCATGTCCACACTCGTGGCGACATCACCATTTGCGTCAGCCGCACCGATCAAGCGTCTGCTGGCGCGCCATCTGCTGCTGGCCTACTTCGTACTGGCGTTCGCCTGCGCCTGGCTCATAGCCCTGCCGGCGCTGTTGTCGCAGAACGGCTTCGCGGTGCTGCCGTTTGCCTTGCCGTGGGTGCCGTTTCAGACGCTGGGCGCCTTCGCACCGCTACTCGCCGCCTTCGTCGTCACCGCCGCTACGGATGGGCGTGCCGGCGTCAACGATCTCCTGCGTCGAATCGTGAGGTGGCGGGTAGGACTCGGGTGGTATCTGCTTGCACTGGGCGGCTACTTGCTGTTCGATCTGCTCGTCGGGCTGATCGTGCCCGAGACCGGGGCAGTCGGCGCGTTCATCGACAAGTGGCCGCTGCTGTTCACGCTGTACCTGCCAGCGGTGTTCACCTCCGAGCTGCTCCAGCCGATTGGCGAGGAGACGGGCTGGAGCGGCTTCGCGGTGCCCCGCCTACAGACCAAGTTCGGCCCGCTGGTAGGGGCGACCATCCTGGGCGTGGCCTGGGCCACCTGGCACCTGCCCGCCTATTTCGTCTCGGATGGTGGGATGGGCAGCTTCGACCCCATCGGATTCGTGATCTTCGCGCTCATCGTCGCCCCGCTCACTCGCATCCTCTGGACGTGGGTCTACAACCGAACCGGCGGCAGCATTGTGATCGCCATTCTGTTGCACGCGGCGTCGAATGCGAACCTCCTTCAAGTGCAGCAGCAGATCCTTCCGCCAGCTCCGCCGGAGGTCGGGCTGGCCGGTATCGGGCTCTACCTTGTCGCGGCAGTGCTGGTGATCGCCTTCACGCACGGCAAGTTGGGCCAGCAGGTTGCTGCAGCAACCAACGCTGCGCACTATCGATCACTCGCCGCGCACTCCTAACACCAGGACTTGCAGCATCGCCCACCCGCCCTGTTCGGGCTGGCGGAGGGCGGCATCGAGGAGGCCGAGTACGCCGCGCTCGCACAGCACATCCAGCCGTCGGCAGGCTCGGGCGAAGCTGCTGGCGCGGCGGGCTGTGGATCCGGGGCGGGTGAGCGGGCTGCCTCCTGGGCGCTGCCGGCTCAGGACCTGGCAGCGCCTGCGCTCAGCCCAGGCTGAGGCCACGATCACCCGGCGGCAGGTGGCGCAGGCAGTGCGCGAGTACGCCGCGCGCAAGTACGCCGCGCGCGCTCCGTCCGTGTCTGGGATGTAGAGTGCGGCAGCGCGCTGGCGACGCTGGGCGGCCACACCAGTGCGATCTGGGCTGTCGCGATCTCGGCCGACGGACGGTGACTGGCCAGTGGCAGCGCCGACAGCACGCGGCGCTTGTGGGACGTAGCCAGCGGACGCGCGGAGGCCGTTCTGCAGGGCCATACCAGCATGGTGATGGGCGTGGTGGTTTCGCAAGACGGCCGTCTGGCGTCGACCAGCAGCGCGGATGGCACGGTGAGGCTGTGGGAGCTACCCAGCGGCCGGATTCTTGCCACGCTGGAGGGCCAGAGTCGCGCAGTCTTCAGTGTCTCCCTGACGGCGGACGGGCGGTTTGTATGCAGCGGTCATGGAGACGGGACTGCCCGCATTTGGGAGGCTGCGACTGGGCAATTGCTGGCTACATTGCGAGGTCACACAGGCGCGATCCGCCTCGTGGTATCGCCGGATGGACGGTTACTGGCAAGTTGTGGCGCCGACGCGACGGTTCGGCTGTGGACCAACCGAGCGGACGTTTGTTGCAGACCCTGGTGGGCCACGCCAGCGCGGCTATCGACGTGGCGCTTGCGGGAGACAAACAGTTGGTGGCAAGTCGCGGGGCCGACGCCTCGGTGCGGGTGTGGGACGTACGCAACGGCCGCGCGATGGCTGTGTTGCACGGGCACAGCAATGCGGTTCGGGGTGTTGCATTGTCGTTGAACGGCCGCCTGTTGGCCAGCGGCGGTGCCGATGGGACCGTGCGGCTGTGGGATGTGCTTGGCGGGCGCTCGCTGGCCACCCTGCTTGGCCACACCAGCACCGTCATGCGGGTGGCGTTATCGGCCGACGGACGACTGTTGGCCAGCGGTAGTGGGGATAGCACCGTCAGGCTTTGGGACGTACCCAGCGGAAGCACGCTGGCAACATTGCAGGGCCATAGCAGCACGGTGTTCGGCTTATCCCTTTCAGCTGACGGGCGACTGCTCGCGAGTGCGAGCGGGGACGGCACCGTCAAGCTATGGGAGACCGGCAGCGGTACCTGTGTGGCCACGTTGCGGACCGAACCGTGCTACGAACGCCTGGACATTACCGGCGTTACCGGCGTAACCACCGCCCAACGCGCGGCCTTGTTGGCGCTCGGGGCCATCGAGCAGCCACTGGCTGCTCGACGCTCGCACTCGAGACCACCCCTCCGTCAGCTGAAAACTCTTTTGACCTGCTCCCTGACCGCTACAGCCATCTCCGCCAGTTCGCTCCGAATCGCCTGCAACACCCTCCGAATCGCCGTGGGTAGCTGGCGAGTTTGTCGGTGATCACCACACGCGGCGCAGTGCCGTTCTCGCCTTACAAGCACCCGACGCGGGAACCGTTCGGCGGCCCGTTGGTCACGCCGGTCCTGGACCAGAATGTCGAGTACGATGTCGTCCTGGTCGACGGCTCGCCACAGCCAATGCTTCTTGCCGCGGATCTTGAGCAGCGCCTCGTTGATGTGCCACTTGTCGCTGGCACGTACTCGCCGACGGCGCAGCCCAGCCGCGAACGTGGCACCGAACTTGGTGCACCACTGGCGCATCGTCTCGTGGCTGACGATGATGCCGCGCTCGGCGAGTAGATGCTGTACGTCCCGAAACCTGAGGTGGAAGCGAAAGTACAGCCAGACAGCGTGCGCGATGATCTCAGGCGGGAAGCGATAGCCGCCATAGCGCGACCGGTCAGCGGGCTCGGGGACGGGCATCAGCCGAGGCTTATCCCCGATCCGAGCTCAACTTGACAACTCCCGTCAAGTCGCCAACCTCGTCATAGAGCGAGCCCGGACTGAAGGTTCCGCGGCGCCCTCGATCGGCAGCCTGCCCACCGCCCCCAACCTCTGGAACCCGGACGGGTATCCGCAGGGCACGACGCCCGTCGCAGCAAACCTTGGGACTTTCAAACCGTGGGTGCTGGAGTCTGGTAGCCAATTGCGGCCGGCGCCTCCGCCGGCGCCTGGTTCCCAACAAAAGAACGCAGAGCTTGTGGAGTTGAAGAACCTTCCGCGCACGTTCCTGACGAACGCCACCGCGTTCTATTGGCAGAGCCGAGGTCCGCCTGGCCACTCGTAACTGAGCGAGCGTTGTTCGAGACACAGCTGGATCGTGATCCACCACGCGCTGCACGAGCGGCTGCGCTGGCAAACATTGCAGCGTTCGACGCGACGATCGCCTGCTGGGACGCGAAGTACATGTACTGGGCGCGGCGCCCATTCCAGCTGGACCCCGATGTGAAACCGCTCTGTCAGACTCCGGCCCACCCGAGCTATCCTGCCGCGCACGGCTGTGCGTCTGGAGCGGAGAGCGCGGTGCTCGCCTGCCTGTTCCCGGCCGATGCCAGCGCGCTCAATTCGCAGGGCGATGAGGCCGCTATGTCGAGGGTATTGGCGGGCATACACTTCCGCAGTGACATCGATGCCGGCCTCGCGTTGGGGGCGACGTCGCACGACGTGTCATCGACCACGCGCGAGGCGATGGGGCGCTCCCGGGCGGCTGAAGACAAGTAGCAAAACAGTGGGGCTACCCCTACCATGGCTTCGCCAGGCTGCAGGATCGCCACGCAGCGCCTGCCCGGCGAGAGTTCATGGCATGACGAGCACGACGGAAACGGGCGATCCACTTCTACGAATGCTCCGCGAGAGCGCGTACCTTCTCACCGGCTTACCAATCGCGCTTGCTTCTTTCGCGGTTCTCATCTGTGGGCTCTCCATGTCGATCAGCGCCGTCATCATCATTGGCTTGCCTGCTGCCATTGGCACGCTGCTCATCGCACGTGGCTTCGCTAACCTCGAACGAGCGCGGATGCGGGCCCTTGGCTACAACGTGCCACGTGCACTGTATCCACCCGTGAGCAGCAGCTTGCGAAGCTGGCTCGGGGTGCTGCGTGATTCTCAGAGTTGGCTCGACCTCCTGCATGGGATCATCGTGATGCCGCTGACCGCGATCACCTGGTCCGTCACGATCGCATGGTGGGCTGGCGCATTGTTTGGCCTTTCGTCATTCTGGCTGAAGCCATGGCAATCCTCCGTCGCGCCATTCCAACCGTTTCGCTCGGCGGAGGACGTCGTTGGGGTGATGGTCTTCACCGCTATCGGGCTGGCGTTGCTGATGTCGTCGATACCGGTAATCCACCGCCTTGCGCTCGTGCACTTCGCCGTCGACCGGCTGCTGCTCGGCAACGAACAGGTTCACTGGCTTCAAGGCCGCGTGGACGAGTTGACTGTGAGTCGCGCCGCCGCCGTCGAGGCCGAGGCGCATTCGCTGCAACGGCTCGAGCGTGACCTGCACGATGGACCACAGCAACGATTGGTCCGCCTCGGCATGGACCTCTCCGTGGTGGAACGTCGACTCGCCGAC
>CBJLVJ010000134.1:0-6983 GCA_966426465.1 uncultured bacterium
CAGGTGCTCTCACCGCTGTCGCCGATGACCTACGTGCTGCACGCCGTGCGTGCGGGGCTGCTGCAGGGCGCACCGGTCAGCGCGGTGACTGATGACCTGGTGATCATGACGCTGATGGGGGTGGCGCTGGTGCCGGCTGGCTTGCTGGTGTTCCGAACGGCGGAGCGTTACGCCCGCCGCACCGGACGATTGAAGAGAAGTGGATAACTGATGGACACGACAATCACTCGCGTAGACATTCGACCGTTTCGCGGCGACGAGTACGCGGCGATCACGCGCTTGCACAACCTGAATTTCCCGGACTTCCTGAAGGAGCCGCACGAGCTCCGCTTCCGCGACGAGCACTTCCCGGAGCACTTTCACTGGGCGCGCTGGGTGGCGGAATCGGAGGGCAAGACGGTCGGCTTCGGCGGCTATCACCAGACCGTATGGGCCTACCACCCCCACAAATTCTCGCTGTGGTTCGGTGTCGATCCGGAGTGGTACGGCCGCGGCGTTGGCTCGCGCCTGTACGACCTGGTGCTGAAGGCGCTCGAGCCACTGGAGCCACTGACGATCGATGCCTGGAGCCGCGAGGACGCGCCGGACCTGATCCGCTTCCTCGAGCGTCGCGGCTTCGTGCCCAACATGCGCATGTGGTCCTCTGCGCTCGACCTCGGTACATTCGAGCCGAGCCGTTTTGCGGACGCCGTGCCGGCCGTCGAGCGACAGGGCATCCGGCTGCGCTCGCTGGCCGACCTCGGGCTGTCGCGGCCCGAGGTGCGTATCAAGCTGTACGAGCTCTGGCGGGAAGTAGTCTGGGACGTGCCGATCCCGCCGGGCGAGCTGCGCACCGAGATCCCGTTCGAGCGCTGGTGGGAGGGGTACGAGCAGCCCGAGCTGTTCCAGGCGGGCTACTTCGTGGCTGTCGAGGGCGAAGACTACGTCGGGCTGAGCCAGTTGTGGTACTCGCCCAGGCCAGAGATGCTGCGGACGGGTCTGACCGGGGTCAGGCGCGCCTACCGCCGACGCGGCATCGCGCTGGCCCTCAAGGTCCACGCGCTGGCGTTCGCCAGGCAGCAGGGCTACCAGCGAGTGGTCACCGAGAATGAGTCGAACAATCGCGGCATGCTGCACATCAACGAGCAGCTCGGCTTTGTCAAAAACCCGGCGTGGGTGCAGCACGTGAAGACCTTCCAACGCTGAGCTCTCCGCGCGAGCGAGCGCCGTCAGACATAGGTACAGTGAGTGCCGGCGATAAGGGCAAGCCAGTAGGCCGCCCGTATACTTCGCCGTATGCAGCTGGCCACGCTGGCGGCGCCCTCGCCGCGGGCGAACGCGTTCCGAAGAGGCCTCCCGATGGTGTACCGAGATTTATCGATCTTCAGCGGGACTGCGCACCCAGACCTCGCCCAGGCGGTCTGCGGCTATCTCGGGGTGCCACTCGGCAAGGCCGAAGTCGTCAAGTTTTCGAACGAGAACATCTTCCCCAAGATCAATCAGAACGTCCGCGAGCACGACGTCTTCGTCATCCAGCCGACCTACCCCAACGTGAGCGACTCGATTCTCGAGCTGCTCATCATGATCGACGCGCTCAAGCGCGCCTCGGCCAGCCGCATCACCGCGGTCGTGCCCTATTTTTCGTACGCGCGATCTGACAAAAAGGACCAGCCGCGGGTGCCGATCACGGCGCGGCTCATCGCCGACATGCTGCAGACCGCGGGTGCGAGTCGGCTGCTGACCATTGACCTGCACGCGGGCCAGGTGCAGGGCTTCTTCAATATCCCGGTTGACGAGCTGACGGCTATGCAGCCGCTTCTGCGCGACTACGTCATCGGTATGGAGCTGATCGATCCTGTGGTCGTGGCCGGCGACCTGGGCTTTGCCAAGCGAGCCCGCAACTTCGCCGATATGGTTGGCGCCAGCGTCGCGTTCGTCGAGAAGCGCCGCCTCGGCAACAACAGCAGCAGCGAACAGCTCGGTGTGATCGGCGACGTGCGCGGCAAGTCGGCCATCATCATCGATGACGAGATCGACACCGCGGGCTCGATCGTGGGTGCGGCCGAGATCGTCAAGCGTGAGGGTGCGCGCAGCGTGTTCGCCGCCTGCACGCACGCGCTGTTGACGGGGCCGGCGATCGATCGCCTGAGCCACTCGCCGATCGAGGAGCTGATCGTGACCGACACGGTCGTGCAGCCCATGCGCAAGCGGCTGCCGAACATGACGATTCTGTCGGTGTCGCTGTTGCTAGGCGAGGCCATCTCGCGCATCCACACGGGCGAGTCTGTCGGGGCGATGTTCGGGGCGCCCGTATAGCCTTCAGCTATCAGTCTTCAGCTATCAGCAAGGGCGCATCAGCGTTACATCCGGGGAACAATGGTGGCCCGCCGCGCCTTAATCGCGGACAATAAGACGCGCGGCATCGCGTCTTCCGGCCGACGGTGACGGCTGACCGCTGAAAGCTCACTATGCTCAAATGGCTGTCCAAAATCGGCGGCGACCCCTCCGATCGCGAAATCAAACGACTCCGACCCATCCTCGACCAGATCAATGCTCTGGAGGAGGACTACCGCGCGCTCTCGAACGAGGCGCTGCGCGAAAAGACGGCCCAGTTCCGCGCTCGCTTTCAAGAGGGCGAGAGCCTCGACGACCTGCTGCCTGAGGCATTCGCGGCGGTGCGCGAGGCCGCCTGGCGCACCATAGGCAAGCGTCACTACGACGAGCAGATGCTCGCCGGCGCGGTGCTGCACTCGGGTCGGATCGCCGAGATGAAGACAGGTGAAGGCAAGACGCTGGTTGCCACGCTGCCGCTGTACCTGAACGCCATCGAAGGCAAGGGCGCCCACCTCGTGACGCCCAACGACTACCTGTCGCGGTTGGGCGGCGGCTGGATGGGCCCGGTGTACGAGGCGCTCGGGCTGTCCGTCGGCGTCATCGCCCACGAGTTTGGCGCCGTCTACGACACAAATTACCACGACCCCCTGAAGCACCCCGACGAGCGTCTGAACCACTGGCGGCCGGTGCCCCGTCGCCAGGCGTACGAAGCGGACATCACCTACGGCACCAACAACGAGTTCGGGTTCGATTACCTGCGCGACAACATGGTGTGGGAACCAGAGCAGAAAGTGCAACGGGCGCTGCACTATGCGATCGTGGACGAGGTCGACAACATCCTGGTCGACGAAGCGCGTACGCCGCTGATTATTTCCGGGCCTGCCGAAGAGGCGAATCAGTTGTACGCGGTCTTCGCGACGGTCGTGAAGAACCTGATGGCTGTTCCGAAGCCCGAGGAGGACGAGGAAGCCGACCCCGACGCGGACGTCATTTTCGACGCAAAGTACCGCATCGTCACGCCCACCGAGCGGGGCATCGACAAAGTCGAAGCTACGCTGCTGCGAATGAACGCGAGCTTCACCGGCAGCATTTACGACCCGCAAAACATCCAGCTGACGCACTTCCTGGACAACGCCCTCAAAGCCCAGTTCCTGTTTCACCGTGACGATCAATACCTCGTCAATCCGGACGGCGAAATCGTCATCGTGGACGAGTTCACGGGTCGGCAGATGCCGGGTCGGCGCTACTCGGAGGGACTGCACCAGGCGATCGAAGCCAAGGAAGGCGTGCACGTCCAACGCGAGAACGTCACCCTGGCGCGCATCACCTTCCAGAACTACTTCCGCATGTACGAGAAGCTGGCAGGTATGACCGGCACCGCGTGGACCGAGCGGGAGGAGTTCCAGAAGATCTACGACCTGGACGTGGTCATCATTCCCACCCATCGGCCGATGGTTCGAGCCGATCAGGCCGACCTGGTCTACAAGACCGAGGAGGCGAAGTTCAGCGCGGTGATCGAGGAGATTGCCGACCTGAGCAGCACTGGCCGGCCCGTGCTGGTTGGCACCACGTCGGTCGAAAAATCAGAGCGTCTGCACGAATTGCTCGAACGACGGGGCGTGCTGCACGAAGTGCTGAACGCCAAGCAGCACGAGCGAGAGGCGTGGGTCATCGCCCAGGCGGGACGACCCGGCGCGGTGACCATCGCCACGAACATGGCTGGTCGCGGCGTCGACATCCTGCTCGGCGGCAACCCGGACGGCCTGGTCGAAGGCTATTTGCGGAAGCAGGAGATCAGCCTCGAAGAGGCGACGCCCGAGCAACGTCAGGCAGCCTGGGAGGCGGCCAACGAGCAATGCGAGCGTGATGCCGACCGCGTTCGCCTGCTGGGCGGGCTGCACGTGCTGGGTACGGAACGGCACGAGGCCCGCCGCATCGACAACCAGCTGCGAGGTCGCGCCGGTCGCCAGGGCGATCCGGGCTCGTCGCGCTTCTTCGTCTCATTGGAAGACGAATTGATGCGACGATTCGGCGGAGCATCCATCGCGGGTTTGATGGATCGTCTGGGGCTCGAGGAAGACGTGCCGCTCGAGCATCCGTGGGTCACGCGCGCGATCGAAAACGCCCAACAAAAAGTCGAGGCGTACAACTTCGACATCCGCAAGCACGTGGTCGAATATGACGACGTCCTGAACCGCCAGCGCGACGTCATTTACGGCGATCGGGACCGCGTGTTGTTCGAGGAGAACCTCAAGCCGCTCATCATGGAGTGGGTTGAAGAGACGCTCGTGCAGCTCACGTCCGAGGCGCTGGGCGGCGACCGTCGGGACTGGGACCTCGAGACGCTGCGGCAGCAGGTCGAGCGCATCTTCCCGATGCCCGAGAACTTCTCGTGGGACGACATCGAGCGGGTTACCGACCGCGAAGAGGTGGTGGATCACCTGATGGAGCTGGCGGAGGCCGCCTACGACCACAAGGAGAATGAGCTCGGCCACGAACAGATGCGGTTGCTCGAGCGCATCTGGATGCTCAACGTCATCGACCGACTGTGGATTCAGCACCTGACCGCGATCGACGACCTGCGCGAAGGCATCGGCTTGCGCGCGTACGGCCAACGCGACCCGCTCATCGAGTACAAGGTCGAGGCCGCGCGCATGTTCGACGATTTGCAGGCAAACGTTCGGACTGACGTGGTCAACGCCATTTACCACCTGCAGATGCGCCAGCAGGCGCCGCCGCCTCCGCCGCCGACGGAAGCTGCCTTCCAGGGCTCGGCTACCGGAGCGGCCACCACGAATGGCACCAATGGCGCGGCGCGGCGTACACGCGCGGCCGCGGCAGCTACCGCCGGCGCGGCGGTCGGCGCACGCGTGCCGGCGGGCAAGGTCGGACGCAACGATCCCTGCCCTTGCGGCTCAGGCAAGAAGTTCAAGCGATGCCACGGCGCGTAACCGCTCGATGAGCGGCACGCAGACACTGCGCGACCTGGTCGCCGCGGTCGAACAGGTCCTGGTCGGCAAGCACACCGAAGCTGAGCTGGCGATCATTGGCCTGGCGGCAGCCGGCCATCTGCTCATCGAGGACGTGCCGGGCGTCGGCAAGACCATGCTGGCCAAGAGCCTGGCGCGCGCCACCGGCTGCACGTTCAAGCGCATCCAGTTCACGCCGGACCTGCTGCCGTCGGACGTCACGGGTGTGTCGATTTACAACCAGCGCACGGGCGAGTTCGAGTTCCGCCCTGGGCCGATCGTGGCCCATGTCGTGCTGGCCGATGAGATCAATCGCGCCACCCCGAAGACGCAGTCAGCGCTGCTCGAGGCGATGGAAGAGCACCAGGTGACCGTGGAGGGCGTGACGCGACCGCTGCCGGCGCCGTTCATGGTGCTCGCCACACAGAATCCGATCGAGTACGAGGGCACATTTCCGCTGCCCGAAGCCCAGCTCGACCGCTTTCTGCTGCGCATCCACCTCGGCTACCCGGAGCCGTCGCAGGAGGTGAACGTGCTGCAGCGGCAGATGGTGCGGCACCCCATCGAAGACCTCGGTGCGGTGACATCGGCGCGTGAGCTGCAACAACTGCAGCAGGCGGTGCGCGGGATTCACGTGGACGCGCAGATGCAGCGTTATATCGTGCATATCGTCGGCCTGACGCGCGACCATGCGGACGTGTATCTGGGCGCTTCGCCCCGCGGCAGCCTGGCGTTGATGCGGGCGGCGCAGGCGCGATCGATGCTGTCCGGGCGCGACTACGTCATCCCCGACGACGTGAAGGCGCTCGCTTCGGCGGCGCTGGCGCACCGGCTGATCATGAATCCCGAAGCGCGCATGCGCAATGCCACCGCCGCCGCCGTCATCGCCAGCATCCTCCAGGAGGTGCCGGTGCCAGGCTCCCGTGTCCCTGCCTAGCGGCGCTGAGGTCTGGTCAATCCCCCATTGCGTCCCTCCGGGGAGGAGCACTCCGTGCAGGGTCCCTCCGGGAAGGACACTCCGTGAGGAAACCCTTCCGGGGCAGGCACTCCGTGCAGGGTCCCCTCCGGGGTAAGGTGATGCGGCGTGTTGCGTAAGCTCGCGGGGCTGCTCGGGCTGTGGCTGTTTCTGCTGGTGCTCGCGCTGTCCACGGGCTGGAATGCCGTGTGGGTGCTGGTGTATTGCCTGGGGCTGCTGGTCGCGGGATCGGCACTGTGGGCGAACTGGAACGTGTCGGGGCTGGAGCTGCGCCGGAGGCACCGCGCGACGCGGGTGCAGGTCGGCGACACCTTCGTCGAGCAAGCCGTGCTCGAGGCGAACAGTGGTCCGGGTCAGTGGTGGCCACGTTTGTGGCTCGAGCTGCACGACGGCTCTGATTTCCCGGGCCACCACCTGGATGGCGTGCTGTCTCTGGGTCCGCTGGGCCATCGCGTCTGGGAGCTACGCTCGACGTGCACTCGGCGCGGACGCTTCAGCCTCGGCCCGGTGTGGGTGACCTCGGGCGATCCCTTCGGGATCTTTCGCGTCAGCCGCAAGCTCAGCGACGGCACCACGGTGGTGGTCTACCCGCGCACCGTGCCCCTGCCGCGCTTCGGCCGTGTGCCCGGCGAGCTGCCGGGCGGATCGCTGCAGGGCGTGCGCGTGCCGTTCAGCACGCCCAACGTGTCGTCGGTCCGTGACTACCGCCCGGGCGACGCGTTCAA
>CBJLVJ010000135.1:0-6956 GCA_966426465.1 uncultured bacterium
ACGAACCGACCGGCCTCGTCCTGCACCAGCGCTCCGTCGGCCATGCCGCCCAGAAGCGCCTCGAGCTGGTCCCGAGACGCGCGCAGCTCCGCCTCGGCGCGCGTTCGCTCGGCAATCTCGGCCTGAGCGCGTTCGAACAGGTGCGCATTGTCGAGCGCCAGTGCCGAGCGGTGCGCCAGCTCCTCCGCCAGGGCGACAGTGTCCGGGTCGTAGCGGTGGCGCTGTGACGAGGTGAGGTGAGCGTGCCCAGCAACCGGTCGTGCGCGATCAGCGGCGCACACAGGTAGGAGCGGAGGGCCACCGCGCGGAACAGGCGCGCGTGCTCGGGGTCACGCGTGATGTCGCCTATCACGTCGTCCCCAACGTCGTTGACGACTTCGGTGGCGAGCGTGCGCGTGACTCGAGCAACGCCGTGCCGCGCATCGGGCGACGGCGGACCATAGTGACGCTCGGCCAGGCGGGCCAGCCCGAGCTGAGACGGATCGGCCGTGCCGACCGCCACCCGCTCGAACGAGCCATCGGGCTCGACCAGGTCGACCAGGCACCAGTCACCGAGCTCCGGGACGGCCAGCTCGGCGACGGTGCGCAGCGTCGCGCGCTGCTCCAGCGAGGCGGACAGCTTCGCGCTGGCCTGCGCCAGGAAGCGGAGCGTGAGCTCGGCTCGCTTGCGGGCGGTAATGTCGCGTACCACGACCTGGGTAGCGGGTCGACCCTCGAAGCGCGTCGGCAGGGCCGTCGTTTCGACATAGATCACGCTGCCGTCCAGGCGGACGAATCGCTCCTGGACCGCCGCCGCCAGACGCCCTTCACCCTGCGTGCGGCGAATCCGCTCGATCACCAGCGGCCGGTCGTCGGGGTGCACGAAATCGAGCACGGGTATGCCCAACAGCGCGGCCGGCTCCGGCGCGCCCATCAGCCGCGCGGCGGCGGGATTGGCGTAGACCAGGACGCCACCGCTGTGCACCGCGATCGGCTCGGGCGACGATTCGACCAGCACCCGGTAGCGCTCCTCGCTCTCGCGCAGCGCCTGGTCGGCGCGCCGCCGTTCGCGCCGCACTTCGGCTTCGCGCAGCTCGCGCCGCACCGCCGGCACCAGCCGTTGCAGGTGATCCCTGGTCACAAAATCCTGCGCGCCCGCGCGCATGATCTCGACCGCGGCTTCCTCGCCCACGCCGCCCGAGACGACGATGAAGGGAACGTCGCGCCCCTTTTCCTCGACGAGCGCCAGCGCCGCCTGGCCGCTGACGTCGGCCAGCGTCGAGTCCGCGATGATCAGGTCCCACGGTTCGTTGTCCAGGGCCTCGTGCATGGCCTCGCTCGTCTCGACCCGCTTACTCGTCACGCTGTACCCGCCCAGCTCGAGCTCGCGTTCGATCAGCGTCGCGTCGTCCGCGCGGCTTTCCACCAGCAATACGCGCAGAGGTGTCGCCATGCTTAGCCCAGGTGCCTCCGACGGACCGCCATACGATTACCGTATCGCACGTTCAGCCGGGCCAGAAGTTCGGGCCTGGTCATACTGGCGAAGCCACCACGCCGTGCTGTGTACTGAGGTAGCACGCGATGACCTCCGAAGCGCCCCGGACCGGGGCTCGCCAGCGCCGCCGCGGCCTGTACGGGCCTCCCCCAAAGTTGACGCGCACAAGCCCCTTGACCGGCCGGCTGGTCTGGCACATCGGCGATTGGGGCCGCGCCAGCGAGCATATCGGCGCGCGCTGGGAGCACGTCGCCGGCGCCCTCGCGCGTGAGCGACTGGGGCCCGACGACGACCTGGTGGTGCTCGCCGCGACACCCCAGCTCATGGCCGAGGTGCTGGCCAGCGGACTGCCGCACGCCGACGCGCTGCGCGCCTGGCGGGAGGACGGGCAGCTGGCGCTGGAGCCACTCGACTTCAAGTGGTCGCTCGAGACGGCGTCCGCGCGCCAGGTCAGCACCGAGACGCTCGAGCGGTTGTTTGCGGCCGAGCTGCCGGCACTGGAATCCGCGCTGGCGCTGGCGAGGTCGCGGCTGGGGCTGGATGCCGGCTCGGCGGTCCAACCGCGTGACGGTCGTTTCGTCGCTCCGATCCACCCGGCCAACCACGCCGCGCTGCTTGCCGAGCCGGAGCTGGCAACGATGCTGCTGCCGGTCGAGCCACACCAGTTCTTCGCGGGGTTGCCGGGCTGGGGCGCCGCACAGGCGCTGGCGCGCCTGGAAGGCGTCGACCTGGACCGGCTAAGCAGTATCGAGGCGGTCGAACGCTACTACCGCCTCGGAGCTGGCGTGGACGGCGCGCTGACGCGTTTGCACGCCAGCCTGTTCGAGACCGAACCAGCGCGGGTCGACGCCGCGGCGCTGATCGGCGACCTGCGGCGGGCCGGCCGCGCGCGCACCATGAACGCGCTGCTGCTGTACCTGCAGCAGGAGCTGGAAAACCGCAAGCTGCTGGAGGACCGGCTCGCGCAGCTGCCACGCAGCGCCTATCCCTTCGGTCGGCTGCGCAGCGACCTGCACAAGCTGCGCGTGCCGCGGACGGTGCTCGACAGTCGTGGGGCGCTGGGTCGAGCGTATAGCGAAGTCACGCGTGAGATGCTGGCCGCCATCCGCGCCGCCGGCCAGGAGCTGGTGGCCGGGGGTGCGAGCCAGACCGGCGCGCTCGAGCAGCTGGCGCATGAGGCGCCACGCTGGGCGAGCATTGGCGCCGCACAGGCACGCGCCATCGCCGCCCGCCTGCTGGCCGCGCCCGCCTCCTCGTAAAGCCGGTCAATGGAAGTCGCGGCTGGGAGGCGTTGCCAGCGCCAGCTCGGCCGAGGCCGCTTCGCGTTTGTCGTGGGGATTGCCGGGCACGCCATTGCGCTCGGGTGCGCGCGGCAGGGCTGCCGCCTCGGTCGTCAGATGGCCGAGCGGGATCACGCTGACCGCCAGCAAGTTGAGCGTGCCCGAATGGAGCTGGACCGTGCCCTCGATGCACAGGTACGGCTCGCCACGAATCGTGCTGCGCTGGGCTTCGTACAGGTTGGGCCGCACCACCACGTTGATGACCCCGGTCTCATCCTCGAGCAGCAGGAACACGAAGCCCTTGGCCGTGCCCGGCCGCTGGCGACACACCACCAGGCCGGCGGTGCGCACGCGTGCGCCGTCGCGACTGGCGCGCACCTGCTCGGCGGTGAGCACATCCGACGGCAGGTCGTGGCGCAGCAGAGCCAGGGGATGGTAGGAGGGCGACAAGCCGAGCAACCCGTAATCGGCGACCATGCGTTCCCAGTCGGTCATGTCGGGCAGCTCGACCATGTCCTGCTCGGTCGGCAGCGCCAGCGACAACGTGGTGGCTTTTGTCGCGCGCGAGCGGCGGTCGCCCACCGTCGTGCTCGGCACCAGCAGGCCCAGCTGCCACAGCAGCTCGCGGCGACCCAGTCCGAACTCGGCCAGCGCGCCCACGCTGATCAGGTGCTCCGCGGCCTTGCGCGGCAGGCCCGTCCGCCGCAGCAGATCGGGCAGCGATCGGTACGCACCATTGGTCTCGCGCTCAGCGACGAGCGCCTGGGCCAGGTCCTTGCCAATTCCACGCACCGTCTCGAAGCCAAGCAGAATCTGCTCGGGCGACATCTGCGTGCACCGCGCCAGACTACGATTGATCGCCACCCGCAGTACCTGCAGGCCGCGCCGCCGCGCGTCGCCGATCAGCACGTGCGGCGCGTAGAAACCCATCGGCTGGTTGTTGAGCAGCGCCGCGTAATACTCCGCGCCGTAGTAGTGGCGCAGCCACGCGGATTGGTACGCCAGCACGCCGAACGCATAGGCGTGACTCTTGGGAAAGCCAAACTCTGAAAACGCGCACAGCTTGTCGAACACGTCACCCGCCTCGCGCTGCCCGACACCTTTGTGAACCGCGCCTTGCACGAAACTGGTCCGGAAGCGTTCCATCGCCTGACGCGACCTCCGCCGGCTCATCGAGCGGCGGAATTGATCGGCCTGACCCGGCGTGAAGCCGCCCATTTCGATCGCCACTTCCAGCACCTGGTCCTGGTACAACACGACGCCAAGCGTGTCCTGCAACAAATCATCCAGCAGCGGATGGTCGGCTTTCGGCACGTAGTTCGCGTCTTCACGCAGCAGCTCGCGGCGCCGCACATACGGATTCACCGCGCCGCCGACAATCGGTCCGGGTCGCACGATAGCGACCTGGACGGCCAGATCGTCCAGGTTGCGGGGCTGCGTGCGCGTCAGCATCTGGATCTGCGCGCGACTCTCGATCTGGAACAGTCCGACCGTGTCGCCGTTGCAGATCTCGTCGTACACGGCGGTGTCGTCGTAGGCGATGGTGCTCACGTCCAGCTTTTCGCTCCGACACTGCCAGATCAGCTCCAGGCACTCCTCCACCAGCGACAGCATGCCCAGCGCTAGAAAATCGATCTTGATGAAGCGCGCGTCGTCGCACGAGTCCTTGTCCCATTGACAGATGTAGCGACCGTCCATCGACGCCGGCTGGACCGGCACCAGCTCTACGACCGGTCGCGACGAGATGATCATGCCACCCACGTGCTGCCCGACGTGTCGCGGAAAGCCGTCGATCTGCTCGGCGAGGTCCATCAGGTGCGCCCACATCGGACCTTCCGCCTGACCCTGAAACTCCGGCAGGGTGGCCAGCTCGTGGCGCACCGAGCTGGCCATACCGCCTTCGGACAGTCGCGCCAGCTTGTCGATGGCGGGCGCGGGTAAGCCGAGCACCTTGCCCAGGTCGCGCACGGCGCTGCGCAGGTGGTAGGTCGCAAACGAGCACACCAGCGCGGCGTGCTCGTAGCCGTAGCGGGTGTACACCTGGAGGATCAACTGCTCGCGAATGTCGCGCGCAAAATCCAGGTCGATATCCGGCACCGCCTGCAGGTCTTCATTCAGAAAGCGGCGGAAGAACAGCCGGTTGCGGACGGGATCCACATGTGACAGACCGATCAGGTAACAGATGATCGAGCTGACGGACGAGCCGCGACCGCGACCCGGCGGCAGGCCGGAGCCACCCCGCACGGTGCCCACGCCGCGGACGCGTTTGGCGACCTCTGTCGCCTGCTCCTGGAGATCGCGGTAGATCAGAAAGAAACCGGCCAGGTTGTGTTTCGCAACGAGCTGGAGCTCGTCATGGAGCTGCTGACGTGCTCTGGCGCGGAGGTCTGGCTCCGTCTGGTCGGGCGGATAGCGCTCGTCGAATTTGTTGGCGCAGAACGTGGCGAGAACCTCGTCGGCGGATGACTCCCGCTCGCCGTCTTTGCGCGTGAAATCGGGAAAGTCGTAGCCAAGATCGCGATGATCGGCCAGGTTGAATGCTCGGCAACGCTCGGCGATGTCATGCGTGCTGGCGATCGCTTGCGGGTACGCCGCGAAGAACTCCGCCACCATCTCCGGCGGTCTGAGAAAGAATTCACTGTTTGGCCGTCGCACGCGATGCGAGCTCTCCAGCGTCATGCGGTGCTTGATCGCCACCATCGCGTCTTGCAAGCGGTGGCGGCCACGGGTGTGGTAGTGCGCGTTGCCCGTCGCGACCAGTGGCAGACCCAGGCGCTCGGCCAGCTCGGCCAGACGCGCCACGCGGCGCGTGTCGCCCTGCACCAGGTTGTGCTGGAGCTCGACAAAGGTACTGTCCGCGCCGAACAGGTCCTTCAGCCGTTCCGCCGCTGTCTGCGCCGCGTCGATTCGGTTGAGATCGATCAACCGCGAGACCTCGCCCGAACGGCAGCCACTCAACACGATCAGTCCACTGGTGTGGCGCTCGAGGTCCGCTGGATCGAGTGCTGGTGGTCGCGGATCTTCCGCCGGCAGGTGCGTTGCGGCAGGCGCCCACGCGCGGGTCCGTTTGTGGGCCAGGGTGATCAGCCGACACAGGTTGGCATAACCTTGCTCACGCTCGGCGAGCAGTGTCAGGTGGACAGGTCCGCTGTGTTCGTCGACGAGGCCGTGCGCCAGGGTCAGCTCGACACCGACGATTGGCTGCACGCCGGCGGTGGCGCACGCCTGGGCGAACTCCATCGCGCCGTGCAGGCCGTCATGATCGGTAATGGCCAGCGCGCGATAGCCGAGATCCGCCGCGCGCGACGCCACCTCTTCAGGCAGTGACGCGCCTTCGAGGAACGAAAAACAGGTGTGCAGGTGGAGCTCGACGGAGTAGGGCGCGGCCTCCACGACCGGAGTAGAACAGAAGTTCTAGACCCGGGCAACGGCCATGCCGGCACTTTTATGTCGAGCTCATCACACCGCCACGTTCACTTCGGGCACGACAGGCTCATCGGTCACGACCGTTGTTCGAACCAGGCGTCGGTGGTCAGGTCGTGATAGATGGTCAGGAATGTGCCGTCGTCCAGGATGACGGCGTAGTACATGCGCGAGATAGCGTGCTCGCGCCACCACTCGTCGTCAATCCGCCAGCGGTCCTGGACGGCGGCGATGGTGCGCGGCGTGAGGCGGCCCTGGCGCCAGACGGAGACGATGCGACCGGCGGCATCGGTCTGCACGCGCAGCGGACTGGGCGCATTCAACGGCCGCAGGTCCGCTCGCTGACGACCGACGGCCGTCGGTTTGACTAGAGGTCGCACGTCACCAGCGCCCAGCGCCGTTCGGGAATACGTGACCATGGCTCGATCTCTACGGCGTGGTACAGCGGCACGCGGCCATAGCGAGCGCGCAGCTGGCGCGCGGCTTCGGCAATCTCGGCCAGCTGACGCGCACGGGCCACGAACAGGCCCGGCTGGCGGGCCGCCTCGCCAGCCAGCCCGAGCAGCTCGAGCGCCAGCTCGTCGATCGGCGCCGGCGGCAAGCCGTTGGGCAGGTCGAGCTTGCTCTTGAGCGCCCGCCGCGCCGCGTCGCGCGAGGAAAACGCCTCTTTGAACGTGTAGAGCCGCTCCCACGACGTGCCATCCGACAGCAGCGCCCGCAGCCGCCCCTGGCGCACCGAGCGAACCAGCAGCGCCGGCTGCGAAAAGGTATGCGCACGC
>CBJLVJ010000136.1:0-6934 GCA_966426465.1 uncultured bacterium
CTGGAGGACGGCGCGGCGATGCAAGCAGGCGCGAGAAGCAGCGTCGCGGCCCAACGGCTCGCCGTGTTCACGCTCGACGCGCTGGGTGTGGACCTGCCCGTGCGGCTGATCCTGATCGCCGCTGGCCTGATCTGGGCAGTCAAACAGCGCACCGGCCGCATCCTGGTCGCGGTCGCCGCGGTGTTCGTCGGGCTGGCGGTCGTCTCGAGCTTTTTCAACGACGAAGGCCTGGTTCGGACGCTGTACGCGGCGACATATCCATGGAGCCTCCCGTTTCGCCACATGACGGTCGCCGCCGTACCGCTGGCGCTGCTCGGAGGTGGCGGATGTGTCGCGGTGACGGAGCTCTGGCGGCGAGCTTCGGGCCGGCTGCGGGGTGGCGCCGCGCGACGCGCCACGCGGCTCGCGCGGCTGCTGGTGGTGACCTGGCTGGTGCTCGCTACGTGGGCCGCGATTGTGTTCCTGTCCGTGCCGCGCGAGCTCCTGGCCAGTTTTTCGCCCGACGACGCGGCCGCGATGACCTGGTTACGGCAGCACGCTTCGCCTGGCGAGGTGCTGGCCAACGATGCCTTTGCCGACGCTGGCATCTGGGCGCCGTACAAGGCGGGCGTTCCGATTCTCGAGTACCGCGGCACCGCCAACCCTTCGACGCTGGCCGATCGCAGGCTCGTCGAGGCCAACGTGGCCGAGCTGGACCGCAATCGCGAGGCCGCGGCCGCCGCTTGCAGACTGAATGTGCGCTACGTGTACTACGGCGCGCAAAACTCGGCCTGGCAGCCGCGCCAGTTCCCGCCACTCGAGACGCTGCGCGCCTCGACGCGACTCGAGCAGGTCTTCAGCAGCGGCGAGGCGGTGGTCTTCCGCACCCGCCTCCAGACCGCGTGCTAGTGAAAATCGGCGTCGATCGTCTGGCTCGCGCTGGCCGCGTGTTCACCTGAGCTGTCGCCAGCGTAGTACGCCGTGAGGGGGTGATCGCCGGCGATCGGGAAGGTCAGCGTGCAGGCCGATGCGTAATCGGGCAGCGCGCTGATTTGCTGGGCCAGGTACGGCGGCCCGACGGGGTTGCCCGGGCTGAGCGGGCACGACGCGTAGACCTTTCCTACATCGTCCTTCAGGCTCACCACGCCAGACGGTGAGTACCCGTCTTCGGTATCCGGGTTGCCGGTGGTGTACACCGGATCGTTGTCGAAGACCAGCGCGATGCAGCTGAGGGTCGCCGCAGGAGGTCCGGTCAACTGCACATCGCTCTTGACGACGAGTCCGCTGCGACTGGTCCAGGTGGCCTGTGCGCCGGCCGGCACGTACGACAGGCACTCGACCAGCGTCTCGGTGGAATGCCGAAGGGTCGCCGGGGCAACGGTCACCACGTGGGCCTGGCTGGACCCGGCGTAGCTTGTCGCGGTGGCCGTCAACGCGTCGGCAACGACCACACTCAGCGAGTCGTAATAGCGACGGTACACAAAGGTCAGCTCGCCATTCGTATCGGTCGTTCCTGAGAAAACGGACCCGGCCGGATTGCACTGCGAATAGGCGCTGCGATTGTTGCTGGTGAAACAGCTGAAAAACGGCAGACCCCCGGCCGGGTTGGCCGCCTCCGAAACGGTCACGGGTGTGCCGGGATACAACTGCCCCAGCGAGTCTTTGACAGTCAGGTGACAGATCAGCGGGTGCCCGACTTCAACCTTCTCCGGCGCGCCAGGGAAGATGGCAAATGGATTCCAACACGGCGTCGTCTGGCCGGCTGGCGCGGTGAACGCGGCCGTGACCTGGACCCGGACGGCAATGGTCTGTGACGGATCGGTGCTCGGTGCGGCATGCGTGCCGTCACCAGGCACATAGTGCGCCGACAGGATCGCCGACGGAATGTTGGCAATGCCCGGCGTCCACTGCACCGGCGGACACGTACTTCGGGCGGGATCGCTGCTGCTGGTGTCCTGGAGGAGGGTGCAGCTGATGCCGCCAGCGACGCCGTTTACGCCAAGTTGAACGATGCCCTGCGGCCAGCTGCGCCTGGTTTGCCAGTTGTCCGTCACGGTGAACGTGCAGGATGCCGTGCCAGGCAGCGTGACGGTCGTCGGGGTGCAGCTGATCGTCACGACCGTCGGGTGGACCACGTCGTCCGTGCCGGACGGCGCCGGCGGGGCGAGACTGGTGCCAAGCGGGATGAAGTAGTTCTCCTCTGCGCGACCCAGCACGTGCAGGGCGGCCATGCCGACGAGGCTCAGCGCGGCCACAATCAGGCCGAACTCGACCAGGGTCTGGGCTGCCTGGCGCCGTGAGAACAGCCGAACCTTGGCCATGCCTCAGCCTTCTCCCAGCAGCATGACGCGGCCGAGGCGGTCGGCCACGACGACCGAGCCGTCGGGCCGCAGCGCGGGGGCGGTCCAGATCGGCGCGCGCGCGTCGTAATCGAAGACCAGGCGGCCACTGGCGCCGTCCACGGCCAGCACGTGGCCGACGGTGCTGCCCGTGTAGACCGTGTTGGTCGCGTCCACGGCGGGCGAGCTATAGAGAGAACCGACTATCGAGTACTGCCATTTCAGCGAACCATCGGCGCAGTTCACGGCGTACAGCCCTCCTTTGTTCGCGCCGAAGTAGAGCGTGCGACCATCCCGGCTCAGCGCCGGCGTTGACCAGATACCGGCAATTTCCCGTTCGGCTTCGAACAACCACTCCAGACGGCCGTCCGGCGTGAGCGCGTACAGGTTGCTGTTGTTCGCGCCGACGTAGATGCTGCCGTCAGGCCCGACCATGGGCGACGCGCCGCTGCCGATCCCGTCGGCGCCCGGGGGCGGCGAGTGGCTGACAACCGGCCGGCCACCGCCCGGAAACTCGGCGAAGCGGAAGACCCATCGGATCGTGCCGACCTGGCCCGCCGGGTCGGCGGGCGGCGCCACGGCGTACAACTTGCCGTTCATGCTCGAGACGTAGACCGTTCCGTCCTGGCCAAGCGCGGGTGAGGCCTTGAGCACCGGCCCGGTCTGGACTGACCACCTGAGCTGCCCGTCGGGAGCAATGGCCGACAGACGGCCCTGACCGCCCATGGCGTAGATCGTCCCGTCCGGGCCAATCGCGGGCGATGAGGTCTGGCGGCCCGGTCCAAGGTCAATCGTCCACAACACGTTCGGCTCGATGCCAGCCGTGGGCGCCTCCAGCGCGTACAGCGTGCCCTGCGCGTCGGGCGTGCCGCTACCCGTGCTGAAGCCGACGTAGACCGTCCCGTCGGCCGCGACCGCGGGCGTGGCGTGCCAGGATGAGCCGCCCGGCGGGTGGAAGCTCCAGCGCGCGGCGAGCTGGTTGCCGACAACCGTCGGGTCGCGCAGCGCGAAGACCGTCCCGTTCTGGAGGCCAATGTACGCGGTCCCGTCGGGCCCAATGGCCGCCGAGCTCTGGATGTCCGAGCTGCCGAAAACAGGATCGACGATGGGCACGATCGAGGTGTTGAAGGTGCGCAACAGGGCCGGATGGCGTGGGCCGGTGTACGGGCTGCGACCAGTGTGCTGGGCGTCCACCTGGTACATCGGTCGGCCCCCAACCGGCGATGTCGTGGCAGACCGCACGTCCTCTGACGGGCGTGCAAGACAGCCCGTCGAGGCAGCCAGTGCCCCCATCGCAACCAGTCTCGCGGCTGGACGCAACACCGGCGTAGTCTGGTGCTCGGTTGTTGCAGGGGTGTTGCGTTTGGGCGGTCGCGTGGTTGAGAAGCGGTTGAGGATTGTTGTGTCGAGGACGTAACCGGAGCGTGGCGTCCAGGCGTCCATACTCGCGCAGCCAATGGCGACCGCACTCCTGTTTTCCGCCGTGGCTGTGCTGGTCGGGCTGGCAATCGCCCGCGTGCTGCGCGTGCCAGCGAGCCTTGCGCCGCTGTGCGGCCTGGCCGCGATCGCCGTCGCGACGACGTTCACCACCTGGCTGCAAGTGCCACCTGCTGTCGGAACGGCACTCGTGACGGGTGCTGCGCTGGCGGGCGTGCTGCGATCGGGACTCGAAGCAACCTACCTGTCGACCAGGACGCCCGGGCGCCTGACTTCCGCCCTGTTGATCGCCAGCGTGGCAGTCCCCGCGCTCACACTGGGAGTCGCATTCGCCGGCCTCGAAGCGCCGCTCTCCACGCACGACGGCGCCTTCCACGTCGAGATGATCGACAGGCTGAGACGCGGTCTGCCCGTCGAGACCTGGTACCCCATGGGCTTTCATACCAGCGTGGCCGCCGTGCTTGGCCTCCTGCCATGGCTCGACACGGCTCGAGGAGCATTTGAAGCAGCCCAGGGCATGGCCATGCTGGCCCCACTGGCGATCTTTGCTCTCGGGCTCGCATTCGGGCTCGAGCGGCGCGTCGCGGCAACCGGCGCCGTCGTCCTGGCCCTCACGTGGACCTACCCGTACGACTATCACCTCTGGAGTGGTTGGCCGCAGGGCATGGGCGTCTTGCTGGTTTCAGGGCTGTTTGCCACTGCGGTCCACTGGCTCGAGCGGCCCAACGTTCGACTCGCCGTGCTTGGCGGATTGTTGGCCGGCGCCATCGTTCTGAGTCATGGCACCGAGGTCTATACGTCCGCGCTAGGGCTCGGCGTCATCGTGTTGACTCGAATTCGACGGATTGCTCCTGGCCCGCTGGCGCGCCATCTCCCGTTGGCCCTCGGCGTTGCACTCCTCAGCGCTCTGCCGTACCTGCCAACTCTGGTCGGCTGGGCGCACGGCGGCGGAGCCACGTCCGCGGGTCAGGAGATCGTCGATACCACGATCGCCAACCCAACCGACTGGTTGCAGTACCTGCTGGGTGCGCTCGGAGCCGGCTCAGCCCTGGATGTGCCGCTGCGTGCCACGCTGATTGCGCTCGGTCTGAGGATGCCTCGACTGCGACTGGTCGCGGCGCTGTGGGCGACCTTCCTCGGTCTGCTCCTGCTGGTGGACCTGGTCGATCTGCCCTTCGTGAAGCACGTTTTCGTCGTGACCTATCCGTGGCTGGCCGACGGCCGACCGCGGCAGGTCGTGGCGGTCTTCGCCAGTTTGCTCGCGGCAGGCGGAATCTGGCAGGGCGTCGCCTATCTGCGCAACCTGCGCACAACGCTCGAACGCCATCCGAATGCCTGGCGCAGACTCGCCGCGGCGTGCGCGCTGATGGTCTTCTTCTTTGGCGAGGGCTCGGCGGTGGCCACCTTCAAGCGGCTGAGCCAGGGAGTCGCCGAACAGAATGTGTACTTCGCGGACGACGCTGCCGCGATGGCCTGGCTCCGCCAGCACGCTCGACCGGGAGACGTGCTGGCCAATGATCTCGCGGGCGACGCTGGCATCTGGGCGCCATCCAAGGCAGGCGTGCCCATTCTGCTGCCGCGGTCAGCCTCTGGTGCCGTCGTGGACGAGCGCAAGCCGATTCTGGAGCGTGTTCTGGACCTGAACGCCGATCCGGAGGTCGCGGCTGACGCGTGCGCCCTGCACGTCAGCTACCTGTTCCACAGCGCGCCGCCGGTCGCCTTTGATGAGCGCCTGTTCCCCGATCGGGCGGCGCTGGAGCAGGCGCCTGATCTCGAGCAGGTCTTCACTTCGGGCGACGCGGCGATCTTCCGTATTCGCCTGCCCTGCGGCTGACGCTAGCCGATGGCGAGGGGTAAGGCGAGGCCAGGACCTACCAGGTTGTCCGCGGGTACGAACCAGCCGAGGTGCGAGTCCACGCTTGCCCCGCGGTTGTCGCCGAGCACAAAGTAGGCGCCTTCAGGCACGCGGAGCGGCCTGCCATCGGTGGGATAAGTGTAATCGTCAGGGAACTTGATGTACGCCTCGTCCAGCGGCTGACCATTGACGATCACTCGACCCGCCTGCACCAGGACGGTATCGCCGGGCAGGCCAATCAGGCGCTTGACGAAGTCGCCGCCTTCGAGCGTCGTCGGCGCCTGGAACACAATGATGTCGCCACGATGCGGGCCCCCGAACAGGTAGAGCGGCGTCCCGGTCCGCCCATCCGACAGCACGTTGGCGAGCGGTGACTCGTCAAGCCGCCAGTAGGCAACTTTGTTCACGATGACCAGCTGACCGTTGTGCAGCGTTGGCGCCATGCTCGAGCCGTCGACGTAGAAGGCCTGAACCGCGGACACGACCGTGGAGGCGACGATGGCCACCACGGCGACCATCAGACCCAGCCCTAGAAGCGCCCTTTTATCCGGCAGGGCTGCGCTCCGCTGGAACTCGAACGTGTGCATTGGGGGACAGCGGCGGCTCCTCGATGGGCTCACGTCTCCCGAGATCGAGCCAGCGGCGGCGCAGTCTGTGTCTGGGAGCTTTGTCAGCCTACGGCAAGCGCTGGGTCGAGCTCGTCCGTACAACCACGACATTTTGCGACCGATCGTCTGAGGATCGAAGCCCGTAGTCGGCTCAGACGTTCGGCCCATCACCCCGTACGCCGAGTGCCTGAGCCGTCCGTCCACCTGCCACGCGACCCGCGCCGGCGATCAAGGCGATCCAAGACGATCAAACCCGATCAAGGCGATGGTGGCGAGCCCGGCCTCAACCTGGCGGACCGTGACGCGCCCGTCCGGCGTGCGCAGCTCGATGGTGCGCGCCGTCGCGTTGTCGCTGATCTCGAGCTGATCGCCTGTCCAGCGGAGGCGCGTCCCGTCATAGAGCGTGAAGGACGCGTCGGAGACGCCAGCCGAACCGCTCGGCATCACCCGCACCACTAGGTCGCCCGACCACGTGCGGACGTCCGCCGCTTCAGCAGCCACAAGCGAGTCGTGTTCGGGCGCCAGCGGAATCAACGCGCCAGCACGAGCGAACACCGGTGGACCACTCCCGTCGAGTGGCGCCGGCACCGTCACCTCCTGCCTGCCGGCGTACATCGTGCCCCGCCAGTAGTCGACCCACTCACCAGCCGGCAGATAGACGGTGCGGGTCGTGGCTCCGGGCTCGACCACCGGCGCCACGAGAAAGCTTGGACCGA
>CBJLVJ010000137.1:0-6923 GCA_966426465.1 uncultured bacterium
ACGCCAGCTTCACCAACATGGCCCTGGTCGGCGCCGACGCGGCCAATCCGCGTTTTGTTGGCCTCGCCAATTATCAACAGTTGTTGCGCGACCCCGACTTCCTGACGGTTCTCCGCAATTCAGTCGTATTCGTGGTCGGCTCGGCAGTCCTTGGGCAGTTCATTCTGGGCCTGTTGCTGGCATTGCTGCTGGATCAAGCGGAGCAGCGCGGCTTCAAGGGTGGCAACCTGGTCTACGCCGCGGTCTTGCTGGCGTGGGTTGATCCCAGCCTGATCGCCGGGTTTTTGTGGGCAGCCATGTTCGACTTCTACTACGGCACGCTGGGGTACGCGCAACTTCCTGGTCCGTGGTATGACAGCGACAACAAAGGGCCTGTAATCGTGGCCGAAGTGAGCCTGGACCACGTCACTCGACGGTTTGCAGCCGGCCGGGCGGCGGTCGACGACCTGACACTCGACGTTCGGGACCGCGAGCTGATGGTGCTCCTTGGGCCAAGTGGTTGCGGCAAGACGACAGGCCTGCGGCTGGTGGCTGGACTGGAGCAGCCCGACGCGGGGGAGATTCGCATCGGCGGACAGCGGGTAAACGAGGTCGAGCCCAAAGATCGCGATGTGGCGCTGGTGTTTCAGTCCTATGCCCTGTACCCGCACATGAGGGTTCACGACAACATGCTGTACCCGCTCAAGATCCGCCGCATGAGTCGGACCGAACGCGAGCATCAGCGCGTACAACAGGCAGCGGAGCTATTGCGCATCACAGAGCTACTGGATCGCAAGCCGCGCCAGCTCTCAGGCGGTGAGCAGCAGCGCGTTGCGCTGGGGCGCGCGATTGTGCGCGAGCCGCGCGTGTTTCTGATGGACGAGCCGCTCAGCAACCTGGACGCCAAGCTGCGTGTGCACACCCGCGCAGAACTGAAAGCGCTGCAGCAGCAGCTCGGGACGACGACCGTTTTCGTGACCCACGATCAGGCCGAGGCGATGACGCTGGCCGATCGCATTGCGGTGTTGAATGCCGGCGCCGTGCAGCAGGTCGGCACTCCGGACGATGTGTACGACCGACCGGCAAACCTGTTCGTGGCCCAATTCATGGGCAGCCCACCAATGAATACCCTGCCCGTTGCGCGCGACAATGGTCAACTGGTCGCCGAGGGCGGATGGCGCTTCCCGCTGCCGCCGGTGGTGACGCATCCGGGCGAACCACTTACGATTGGCCTGCGGCCCGAGGATGTCACACTCAGCATGACACCGGTCGGAGGCGCCTTCCCGTTCACTGTCTTTGTGTCGGAGCCGCTCGGCAACGAAGTCATCGTCAATGTACAGGTCGGAGGCTCAGTGTTGAAGGTGCGCGCCGAGCCGTCCATCAGGCCGCGCCGCGGGGAGACCGTGTACCTGACCGCCCGGCCGGACCGGTTGCACCTGTTTGGACCGGACGGCCGCCGTGTGAATGCATAGCGCCGAGCCAGCCACGAGCGTTAAGACGCCGTTCGCTCCGCGATCAGGCCGCGGACGTGCTCGAGACCATCAAGAAGCTGGGCCGCTCCCGCGAATCCTGAGCCGCCGAGGTTATGCGGACACCGTCCGCATAACCTCTCGGAGTGAAACTGGAACCGTTCGCACTCGAGCGCTGGATGACGCGCCACGAGACGCACGTTACCTACGACATCGCCGAGAGTGGCATTCACCCGCTTCGCCTGGCGGACCTGCTGGCATGGGAGGAAGCAGCAGGCCATGCCACGCTCGACGCCTTGCTCGATTTGCGCCTGGGCTACAGCGAAGCCAGGGGCAGCGACGCGCTGCGGTCGGCGATCGCGGCCACGTATATCGGCTGCGACGCCGACGGAGTGCTGGTGACCACCGGCGCGATCGAGGCCAACTATCTGTTGTTCAACGTGTTGCTGGACGCCGGTGACCACGTCATCGCGCCCTATCCGGCGTATCAGCAGCTGTACAGCGTGCCACGTGCCATCGGCTGCGACGTCTCGCTGTGGGAGGTCGGGCCGAGGTCCGGCTATCGCTACGACGTCGACGCGCTGGAGCACAGGATGCGACCCACCACGCGCCTGATCTTCGTCAACACGCCGCACAATCCAACCTGCGCGATGCTCTCGCCAGCCGAGCTGCGCCGCGTGTATGCGCTCGCCGAGTCGGTTGGCGCCACCGTGCTGGGCGACGAGGCATATCGCTGGCTGACTGTCCCGAACGGTGCGTCGTTCGCGCCACCCATGTTCGAGCATGGCCCACTGGGTATCAGCGTTGGCACGGTCTCGAAGCCGTTCGGTCTGCCCGGCCTGCGCATCGGCTGGATCGCGGCGCCGCGACCGGTTGTGGCGGCCTGTTGGGTGGCGCGCGACTACATCTCGCTGAGCCCGGGCAAGCTCAACGACGCAATCGCGCAGCTCGCGTTCCGACATCGTGAGCGGATCGTCGAGCGGAATACGGCGATCATCGCCGCGAATCTGGCGGAGGCCGACGCGTGGGTCGCGCGGCATGCCCCGACGCTGGCGTGGACTCCCCCGCGGGGTGGCCTGCTCGCGCTGCTGCGCTACAACCTGCCGCTGGACTCGCTCGAGCTGGCCGATGTACTGGCCAACGACTACGGCGTGATGCTCGCACCCGGCTCGGCATTTGGCCTGGAAGACCACCTGCGCATCGGCATCGGCCAGGACCCGCCCGTGTTTCGCGCCGGTCTGGCCGCCGCGAGCCGCTGCTTCGACCACCTGCGGACAGTGTCGTGAAGGTGCCGACCCCCGACGCACTCGCAGCGTCGACGTGCACCACACCCGCAGAATGAGCCGTGGCCCAGACGCCGATACGAAGTGTTTACGCGCTGTTTACCGCGCGTTCACGCAGCGCTGATTGGCGGCTGGTGCAATAACGTGGTTCGTTGACGATGCAGTCCCGCACGTGCCTTTGCCCACCTGTTGGTGCCACGCGGGGCTGACCGAGCTCAGGTAATCGGTGAAGCCGAAGGTGGTGCCGGAGCCATCGGAGCGGTGGACGACCACGATCTCCTGATTGACATCGGCCAGACTGGGGTTGTCGACCACCAGGCGCGGGTCGCTCCAGGTCTGGATGTCACCCAGGAAGATGCCGGCCAGCGTGTCACCGGTGAAATTCAACTGGTCCGACGTGTCAGCTTGCTGTACTCGTCGAACCACTTCTGGTACAGCGGCGCCGGGAAGGTGGCGCCCGCCGCGTTGAGCGTCTTCGCCTCGCCCTCGAACGGCCCGCTGATGCTGATGCCCTGCGCGGACGCGGGCGCTACGCTCGCCAGCAGGCCGGCCGCGGCCAGAAAGGACGCCACCATCGTCACCATGTGTGTGTTTCGCATCTGGCTGCTACTCCCTGTGAAGTGATGCTGGCCCACGCCCGACTGGCATGTTCCCGGCGTGTCGTCAATCTTCATCCGGAGGCACGATCAAGCTGGCCTCCACGCCCGGGTACGGGACGTCCTCGCCCTTGATGGCGTGCCACAGGATCGCGTTGAGCGCATCCATTGGCGCGCGGTCTTCCTCAGTGGAATCCATGGCCAACGACTCCGCGGCGCCAACCCCGTTGGGCGGATTGACTTGAGACGTCGGAACGGTCTGCGTCGCGGCGGAATACGGTGTCACGTCAGGCCTGGCCTGGAACATCTGCCACATCGGCATCGCGTCCGCATCGAACTGGCTCAGTGGCCGCAGGCCCAGGATCAGCTCCATTGTTCGCAGCATCGCCGCCGTGTCGTATAAGCCATGCTCTACGCGCGGCTCCGGCCGCGACGTGTACGGGCTGATCACGAACGACGTGGTGCGATGCGCGTCGATGTGGTCTGGCCCGTTCTGCGCGTCGTCTTCCGTCACGAAGATCGCCGTGCTGGCCCAGTAGGGGACTGGTGCTGACGATCTCAACCAGCTTGCCCAGCGCGAAATCGTTCTCCGCCACCATCGCTTGCGGTGTCGGGGATCCCGGCCTGGTGCCGGAGGTGTGGTCGTTCGGCAGACGCAGGATTTCCAGTGCCGGCAGGTTGCCATTAGCGACGAACTGGCCGAACTCGCGCTGCCACTCTGCGACACGCTCGATCTCCCGATAGCGGAGGTCATACGTGCGGAACCGTTCGTCAACGTGGTTGACGAGCGCGGGCGTCGTCTGCGGGTTGATCTGCATCGGCAGGAAGCACAACACCTGCCCTGCCGGAATCTCCATATTCGTGTACGAACGCGCGATCGGCCCCGCGCAGCCGGAGGCGTCGCTCTCGGCGATCAGTTTCGCTTTGCTAGCCGGGTAATTGCCGTCGAACTGGACGAACTCGCCGTAGTCACGGAAGCTGATGCCCGCCTCGGCGGCGGCGTCCCACACATAGCCACCAGGCGACAGGTTGATCCTGGATGCGCCCTCGAAGTCGTATGGCCGGTTTCGACCGTCACCCGGTGAGTAATTCTGCGGCCACATCTTCTCGTTGTAATCGCTCGCATTGGCGGAGGTGGCCCAGTTGTGGCCGTCCGCGGAGACTTCGGCGTCGGCGTAGAAGTTGTCCAGCAATCCGAACCGCTCGGCGAGCGCGTGCATATTCGGTGTGATGTCCCGACCGAACAGCGTCAAACGCGGGTCCGTGTCGCCCATCGCTTCATCGCCGAAGACCTGGTCGAACGTGCGGTTCTCCTTGATCACATAGATGACATGCTTGATGGGCGAGGTTCCGCCGGGCACTGGAATCGGATTGCCCGCGCTGCGCTCGGAGCTGTCGGCGGCCCGATCGCGGTTACTGCGCGCCACCCGGTCGGTGTACACCGCCAGACGGCCTGCCTGCGGGATCTCGATGCTCGAGAGTGTCCCCAGCATCATGCTGCCCGTGTAGTTGTTGAAGGTGCACTGGCAGTAGCCATCGGCGTAGCCGGTGATGGCGTCCTGGAATGGCACGCTGGGACGTGCCGGGTTGGGATACATGCCAACGTTGTTGCGACCGGCGCCGACACCTTTCGCATTGGTGACGTACAGCGTGCGCCCGTCCGCACCCGCCACCACCGCCGTTGGGTACCACGCGGTGGGAACGCGCCCGACCAGGCGCTCGCCGCCGGCCTCCAGGTGGAACACGGCCACGTCGTTGTGGCCGGCATCGGCCACGTACAGGGATTGGCCATCCGGGCTGAGCGCCAAACCCTGGGGACTGGTACCCAGTGCCGCGCCCGGGTACGCGGCTACCGATAGCCGCCTGATCTCACGGCCAGCCTCGGTGTCGACCACGGACACCGCGTCGCTGTTGGCATCCGCCACGTACAACAGGTTGCCGCGGCCCAGCACCATCGCCGAAGGGTGCTCGCCCACCGCGATGGTCGACACCATGGCTCCGCTGGCAACGTCGATGACGGACACCCTGGCGTCGCCCCAGTTCGAGACATACACCCGCGAGCCGTCTCGACTGGCCAGTGTGGTGTACGGAAAGGCGCCAACACCGACAGTGGCCGTGACCGATTCGCTGGCAGTGTCGACGATCGCCACGTTGTTGGCGAGATCGTTGGCGACGTACAGCCGCGTGCCGTCGGGACTCAAGCTCAAGCCGGTCGGAAACGGATTGTCATTCCTGGTCCCGATGGTGATGTCGCCAGCTTCGGTCAGCGAACCGTCGGTGCCCACACCGTACGTGTGGACCACATCGAAGCCCCCGCCCGAGGCGTACGCTTTCGTGCCGTCAGGGCTGTACGCCAGGCCGACGAAGACGCTGTTCGGAGCTGCGTACGAGACGCTGTGCACCATTCGACCACCATCCGCCTCGATCACCTGCAGCGACTGGATGCCCATGGCGCCATTGTTCGGACTGCCTCAGTCCGCAGGCCCCGGCCGATGACGCGCTGCACCCGCACACCTGGCTAATGGCGAGTGGTCAGGCGACCGCATAGCCGAGTGACGTTCGGCCGACAGGACTTGGGCCAAAAACGGGCTTGTCGGCCGAACGTCTACAGGCCGACCTCGGCCTCGGCCTTGCCGGCGTCGGGCACGAACAACGCCTGGCCGTACTTGTCCACCCCGAACTCGCCGATCACCTTCTGCGTTGCTGGCGCGACCATGAAGTCGGCGAACGCCTTGCCGCCGGCGACGTTGATGGGCACGTTGGGGAACCTGTCGGGATTGACCGGCATGACGTGGTACACGTTGAGCAGGACCGGGTCCTTCTCGACCATGATCGGCAACTGGATCTTGCCCGTGAAGGCCAGCCACGTGGCGCGATCGCTGATCGTGTAGGCCTGGCGCTGATCGGCGATCGTCAGCGTCTGGCCCATGCCCGTGCCGCTCTCGATGTACCACGGCTGGCCCTTGGGGTCGATGCCGTCCTTCTGCCACAGGGACAATTCGAGCTGCTGCGTGCCGGAGTTGTCGCCACGTGAGACGAACGGCGCTTTCGCGTCGGCGATCTTCTTGAGCGCGTCCAGCGCCAACGCCCCGCCCTTGATGTGCGCGGGGTCCTGTTCGGGACCGACGATCAGGAAATCGTTGTGCATGACCAGCAGGCGCTCGGTGCCGTTGCCCTGCTGCATCCACTGCACCTCGCTTGCGGGCGCGTGGACCAGGACGACGTCGGCTTCGCCGCGTGCGCCTAACGCTAGGGCTGCGCCAGTGCCAACAGAGACGGTCTTGACCTGGTAACCGGTTTGCTGCTCGAACAGCGGGATGAGCGCGTCCAGCAGGCCGCTGTCCTGGGTACTCGTGGTGGTGGCCAGGATGACATCCCTGTCGCTGCCAGTGCGCGGTACCGGCGTTGGCTGAGGAGCAGCAGCGGCGGCTGGACTCGGCGAGGCGGCGGCGGCTGGTTTCGTGGGAGCCACGGCCGGGGCGGCAGTCGCGGGTTGCGGTGCGCTCGTCGGCGGCGCGCCGGCGGGCGCGGGTGCGCACGCCGCGACGACCAATTGGAGCGCCAGCACAGCGCAAACCAACCAGCGGTTGGTCATT
>CBJLVJ010000138.1:0-6910 GCA_966426465.1 uncultured bacterium
TGCCCCAGGAAGACCTGAGCCGCGGGCTGTATTACCCGTTCCCCCGCCCGAGCGACGAGTCCGACACCACCTGGCCGTTTCGCGTGCTGGAAGGGGCGCAGCCTTCGCTCGACAAGATGCCCCTGAAACAAGGGCAGCTCGCCACGGCCCAGCTCGACGGCCAGTTGAAGGATGCCCCGGGTGTCCAGGCCGACCTGCAGGTCGAGCACGGTGCGCTGACCGGCATGGTGACCAACCGCACCGGCGGTCGCCTGAGCGATGCCTACATCGTCGTCGACAGCGATATTCGACCGCTCGGGACGCTCGAGAAGGATCAATCCAGCCAGATCGATTTCCTGCTGCCGTCGCAAGCGGCAGCCGGCAACATGGCCGCGACGGCAATCGCCGACAAGCTCACCCCGCCCGGCTCGTCTGGTCGCCCCGGCGCTTCTGCCCGCCGCGACTGGCTCGAATCGCTGTTCTCGGCGCGCTTCCTCTTCGCGCGCATGGAGCTGCGTGGGCCAACACTCGTCGGCTGGCTCGAGCAGGCGCCGAATCAGATCATGGCGCCCGACTTCCGCCTCAGCCAGGCGCAGTTCACGTTGCTTGTCCAGCCGCTCGAGCCACAGCTGCCGATCGGCTTCGAAGGCGAAGTGCCGGCCGCTGCCATGAACCGACGCGACTTGGGGATTGGCTCCGGCGCGCCGACCGACCGCGATTACTACACCGTCGCGCCTGGCGAGGCGGTCACCTTGCAGTTCATGATCCCGCCCAGCGAGGGCAAGTTCGAGATGAATCAGCTCCGGTTGAACGTCGAGGGCGTCGTGCAGGGGCGCGTCCGCCAGGCGGATGTCCCGTTCACGGTATCCCTGTTCAACTGGCGCGCCGCCGAGTGGCAGGCCTGGGAAGTCGGCGCTGGCAGCAGCATCGTGCCCGACGGCGACCGCTACGTCTCGGCGGCGGGCGAGGTTCGGCTGCGTTACACGCTGGACGCCTCGCTGGCCTCTACAGTCCGAGAAGTACGGCTCAACCGTCTGGACGTCACCGCGGTCGGAGCCATCAAGTGAGCCTCGAGGCGCCGACCGACCGGACGCTCGACCCGGAGCGCCCGCTGATTTCCCATCTCCCTGGTGAGCCGGCCGTGACCGTGGAGCACGTGGTGCGCCGATTCGGTGCACGCGCCGTGCTGAACGACGTGTCGTTCACCGTCGAGCCGAGCCAGGCCTTTGGCATCGCTGGCGCAAATGGCTCGGGCAAGACGGTGCTGCTGCGCCTGCTGGCCAGTCTGGACCGCCCAACGTCCGGCCGCGTGGCGATCCACGGCTATAACTCCGTGCGCCGCGCGCGCGCAGTGCGTGACCGCATCGGCTACGTCCCGGAGGAGCCCATGCTGTACGACGGCTTGAACGCCGAGCAGTACCTCCAGTTCGTGGGGCGGGCGCGGGGCCTGGGCAAGCAGGTTCGCCAGGTGGCCGTCGACACGCTGCTGCAGGTGGTCGGTCTCGAAGAACGCAGGTGGCGCGATGTGAGCTCGTTCTCACCCGGCGAACGCCGTCGCCTGGCGCTGGCCAGCGCGCTGGTCCACGAGCCGGACGTGCTGCTGCTGGATGACCCTCTGCGCGGGCTCGACGGCTTTGCCCGCCTCGAGCAGATCGAAGTGTTGCGCGAGCTGCATCGGCTCGGTTCGACGATGGTCCTCTCAGCCACGCGACCCGAGGACCTGCTCGAGGTGTGCGACAGCGTTGGTGTCCTGCGCGATGGGTCGGTAGTCTGGAGTGGTGACGCAACGGCTACTGCGGCCTTGGCCGCGCCCCAGTATGCCGACAGCGTGCGCGTACGCGCGGAGATCCTCGACGGCCTCGAGGCGGGCCTGGCCCTGCTCGGCCAACGCCGCGATCTTCGCGAGCTGGAAGTCGACGAGGACGGGCGCAACGTCTGGTTTCTGTTCAGCGGCGACGAGGAAGCGCTGGCCAACCTGTTACCGCAGTTGATCCGCGCCGGGTGCACGCTTGCCCATTTCGGCGTCGAACGGCGCTCGCCTGCGGCCGCCCTCGCGCGCATGTTCCACGAGGAAGCGCCGCGTTGAGCCAGCACGCGATAAGTGGCAGGCGCCGGCGCGGACGTGCAGAATTTCGCATGACCGCGAGCGGAGCGCGCCAATGCCGCTGATCGGCGCGCTGGTCATCAAAGAGTTCCAGACCTGGCTGCGTGGACGGCTGACGTTCGCCGTGTTCACGCTCCTGGTGCTGCTGGTCTCGTTGATGGTGTTTCTGTTGGGCATGCTCATCCTGGCGCCTGACGCGAATGCCGCCCCAGCGCTGTTCTCGACCACCTCCACCACGACCACCAACCTGCTCGTCGCCAATCGAGCGATCTTCCTGTTCGGCGCGGTGGGCCTGTGCGTCATCCTGGCCGCGGCGGTCGTCGCGCCAGCGGTATCGGCCTCGGCATTCGCCGGCGAACGCGAACGGGGCACGCTCGACCTGCTGCTGCTGCAGGGCCCCGGCCCAGCCCGTATCGTGCTGGGCAAGGTGTTGGCCTCGCTCGTGTTCAGCCTGCTGCTCCTGGCCGTGGGCGTGCCGTTCTTCGCCCCGGCCTGGTCGTTCGGTGGCGTCCAGCCCGACCAGGTGATCGCTCTGATCACCATCCTGTGTACCGCCACTCTGTTTTTCTGCGCGCTCGGCGTGTTCTTCGGGGCGGTGCTCAACGGCGCGCTGCAGGCTGCCCTGTTCGCCCAGGGCGCGGCGCTGTTCATCGTGTTCGGCACGCTCGGTCTCCACCTGGCGTGTGTCATCCTCGGCGGCAATGACGCGTTTCGACCGCTACTCTGGCTGAACCCGTTCCTGGCGCTGTTGTCGGGCGGCGGGGCTGCTACCGACGCGTTTGCTCGAGGCGCTCCTGCCGCCTACCGCGGCGTCCTCTCGCTGCCGCCCCAGAGCTGGGCGCCTGGCTTGCTGCTGCCTGCCTGGGTGATCGGCAGTCTGGCATGGACGGCGCTGGCCGTGCTGCTGGTCGTCGGCGCCGCGGTCGCGATCGAACCAACCCACCCACTGAAAGGCCGCCGCACTCGATGACAATGCTCTCGCCAGCCGCCACCTATCACGCGGAGCTGCGCGAGCAGCTCGGATCCGTAGGGCGCGCGTTGTCAGTGCAGCGTGGCCTGCTGTGGCTTGCGCGTGGCCTCGCCGGCGGCACGGTCGTTGTCCTCGCCGTCATCATCTGGGCGTGGACACGAGACGGCGTCAGAAGCCTGCCTATTCCGTTGCTGGTCGCGATGCCGTTGGTACTCGGCCTGTTCGCCGCGCTGGTCAGCCTGGGCATCCGCCACAACACGCGTGAGCTCGCGCGACATGTCGATCGCGCAGCGCGGCTCCAGGAACGCTCGACCACGGCGCTCGAGCTCGGCGCTCGGGGCGACGACTTCCCGCTGGCCATCGCGCAGATGCGTGACGCCGTCGAGCACCTCAAGCGGGTCGACCTGCTCGAGGCGTTTCCCCTCAGGCTGCCCAGAAACGAGCTGCTCACCGCCTTCTTTGTGGTGGTCATTGCCGCTATCGTCGGCATCAGCCCGAACCCCTGGCTGCTGCGCGCACGTGCCTCGAACCCGTCGATCACGATCGCGCGCGAGCAAGCCCAGCGCGTTCAGCGCCTGGCGGACAGCCTCCAGCCGAGCGACTCCGCCGAGCTCGAGGCACTCCGACAACTGTTGAGCAAGGGCGCCAGGACGGTCGATGCCCGCAGCAACGAGCCCGACGCCGCCTTGAACGCGCTCCAGGATCTCGAACAGCAGGTGCAGCAGATGGGCGCTGGCGACGATCAGCTCGCCGCGGCTCTGGCGGCCATTGCCAGCGCGCTCGCGGGGGATCCCACGACGCAGGCCCTCGCCGATGCCATCAATACCGGCGACATGCGTCAGATCTCGCAGGCCGCCCGCGACCTGGCGCAGGCAAGCAGGAATCTCAGCAGCCAGGATCAGCAGCGCGTGGCGAAAGTGCTGCGCGACGCCGCCGGCCGCGCCGGACGGGTATCCCAGAGCGTGGCCAGCAACCTGTCCGATGCTGCGAGTGCGCTCCAGTCCGCGGCCGCGGCAAACGCGGCCAATGCTTCGGGAGACGCACAGGCCGGTCAGGGCGACCAGAGCCAACAGGGCGGAGCGGGGAGTCAGGCGGCCCAGTCGGCCAGCGATGCCCTGAACCAGCTTGGCGACAGCGCATCGGCAGCCGACGCACGCCAGCGAGCCGCCAGTCAGCTCGAGAGCAGCCGCAACGCGCTCGAACGGGCGCTCGGGCGCACCCAGAGCCGCTCTGGGAACAGCAACAGCAGCAGCAGTAACGGCCGCTCGTCCTCTGGCAGCCAGAGCTCGAGCGGATCTCAGTCGGGCGACCAGAGCCGCACCGGTGGCCAGGGCCAGGCAGGGGACCAGGGCGGCGAGGGCATGGACGGCAACGGCGGCATGCCCGGCGGTGACCAGGGCAACGGCGGCGACACGGGCCAGGGCGGCGGTTACTCCACCGGCGGCCCGGAGCAAAACCACACCGGTGCGTCCTCCAGCCAGCTCGACGCGATCACCCGACCCGAGCAGCTGCCCAGCAACGGCTCGGTCGGGCCCGACCAGAGCAGTGTCAATCCCTATACCAGCGACGCGGGATCGGGCAGCTCGCGCACCGCGCCTGAATCGGTGTCGCCCGTCTACTCGAACCAGCCAACGCAGGGGAATGACTCCGGCAGTATCCCGATCGGCCTGCGCGATCTCGTCAAGGACTACTTCAGCTCTCTGGACCAGAAGTGACGGTTCTTCCGGCTAACGTTCCGCCGAGTGGCACGCCCGCGCCCGCGAGCGGACCCACCCCCTATCGCTTCATCGAAACTGCCCGCGCGATCGAGGCCGAGGTCGGGCAGGTCATCATTGGCCAGTCCGAAGTCGTGCGAGGCGTGCTGACGTGCTTGCTCGCCGGCGGACACGCGCTGCTCGAGGGGATTCCCGGGCTCGGCAAGACGCTCCTGGTGCGCACCATCGGCGAGGCGCTCGAGCTGAGCTTCAGCCGCGTCCAGTTCACGCCCGACCTGATGCCCGCGGACATCACCGGGACCAGCATCCTCCGCGACACCAGCGACGGCGCTCGCTCGCTGGAGTTTCAACCGGGACCGCTCTTTGCCAACCTGGTGCTCGCGGACGAGGTCAATCGTGCCACGCCCAAAACGCAGTCCGCGTTGCTGGAGGCGATGCAAGAGCGGCGCGTGACGGCCGGCCGCACGACGCATACCCTGCCCGAGCCCTTCTTCGTGCTGGCGACGCAGAATCCGATCGAGATGGAGGGGACGTATCCCCTGCCTGAAGCGCAGTTGGACCGCTTCCTGTTCAAACTCACGGTGCCGTACCCCAGCGAGGAGGATCTGCTGCGCATCGCCCAGGTCACCACCGGCGCAAGCATGCCGCACCCCAATCGGGTGGCGGATGGCGCGGCGCTCGTGGACTTGATGCACTTCGCACGCGACGTCCCGGTCGCCGAGCCGGTGCTGCGCTTCGCCGTGCGTATCGTGCGCCGCACGAACCCCGAGACGCCGGATGCGCCCGCCGAAATCAAGCGGTTCGCGCGCTACGGCTCGAGTCCGCGCGGGCTGCAGTCGCTGGTCCTTGGCGCCAAGGTTCGCGGGCTGCTCGAAGGCCGTTACAACGTTGCATTCGATGACATTCGAGCCGTCGCGCTGGCCGCCCTGCGGCACCGCATCATCCTCGGCTTCGAAGCCGACGCCGAGGGCGTGACCACCGACAAACTGATTCACGACGTCGTGGCGACAACGCCCGAAGAGTGAGCGATGCCCTCGCCACAGACGCTGCTGGACGCCACACTCGCCCGCCGCCTGGAGCGGCTTTCGCTGGTGAGCCGCAAACGGCTGGCCGCACACGGTCAGGGCGACCGGCGCTCACTGCGCAAGGGCTCGAGCCTCGAATTCGCGGACTTTCGACATTATGTCGAGGGGGACGATCCGGCGCGCGTCGATTGGAATATCTACAGCCGCACTGACACGCTGTTCGTCCGGCTGTATGAGGAGGAAGAGGTCCTCAACGTCCATCTGCTCGTGGACGCCAGCCGCAGCATGGACTGGGGCGAGCCATCCAAGCTGCGCTACGCCCGCCGTCTCGCGGCCGCGCTGGGTTACGTGGCGCTGAATGCGTCCAATCGCCTGTTTGTCTGGCCACTGAGCGCCTCCGTGAGCTCGTATGGCCCGGCCTGGGGGCGAGGACGTACGAGCGCCATGCTCAGCTTCATGGAAGAGTTCAGGCCGGCCCAGACCGCCACGCCCGTGTCCTATGCGCAAGCCGCCCCGCCCGACCTGGAGCAGTCGCTCGGCTCGTTCACCAGTCGCGCGGGCGGGCTCATCGTTCTGGTGTCCGACCTGCTGTCGCCGAGTTGGGAAAGGGCGCTCACACGGCTGGCCGGACGCTCGGGCGATGTGGTCGTGCTGCATACGCTGGCGCCGCAGGAGCTCCGCCCGACGCTGGGCGGCGACGTGCGGCTGATCGACCGCGAAAACGGCGCTGCGGTATCGGTCACGCTGAATACGGACGCCATCCGGCTGTACGGCCAGCGGCTGGCCGAGTGGCGCCGCACGGTCGAGTCGTTCTGCGCCCGCCACGGCGTCGGCTACGTGCCGATCGACACGTCCACCCCCCTCGAAACCCTCATCTTCGACGTCCTCCGCCGCCGCGGAGTCGTCCGCTGATGCCCAGGCTCCCCGTCCGCAGGGTCCCCTCCGTTGCAAGACCACTCCGTGGGGTCCCCTCCGGGGAAGGGCCACTCCGTGGGGTTCCCTCTGGGGAAGACCACCCTGGGGGTCCCCTCTGGGGTAGTCAGGTATGAACCTTCTTACTCCCATCGCGCTCGCGATGGGCATCAGCCTGCCAATCGTGGTGATCTTTTACCTGCTG
>CBJLVJ010000139.1:0-6905 GCA_966426465.1 uncultured bacterium
CGTGCAGGATGCCCTGCTCCAGGGCGCCGTCACCGAAAAAGCAGATCGCGACCGAGCCAGTCTTCTGCAACCTGGCCGTGAGCGCGGCGCCAGTCGCCAGGCCCATACCGCCGCCGACGATGCCGTTGGCGCCCAGCATGTGCTTGTCCATGTCGGCGATGTGCATGCTGCCGCCCTTGCCACCCGAGTAGCCCGTGGCGCGGCCCAGCAGCTCCGCCATCATCCGGCGAACGTCGCCGCCTTTGGCGATGGTGTGGCCGTGCCCACGGTGGGTGCTGCTGACGTAGTCATCCGGCCGCAAGGCCAGCATCACGCCCACCCCGACCGCCTCCATCCCGATGTACGGATGGGTTGTGCCGCGCATCTCACCCGCTCGATAGAGGGCCAGGGCGCGCTCGTCGAAGTGCCGAATGGTGAGCATCAAGCGCAACGCTTCACGCAGGTCGAGCGTGGTGCCGGGCTGCGCGTCGCGCGACTGGACTTCGGCGGTCACCGCGGTCAGGCCCTCACCGCGCCGAAGGCCTCGCTGAGCACCGCGCTGGCCTCTCGAATGGCGCGCCTGGCTGCATCGACCACACCCGCCGAGGTGACGAAACCGTGCACCATGCCAGGGTACTCGCGGTACGTTACCTGGTTGCCCGCCTCACGCAGACGGTCGGCATACGCGCGGCCCTCGTCGCGCAGGGGATCGAACTCGGCCGTGATGACCAGCGCCGGCGGCAGGTTGCTGAAGTCACGCGCTCGCAGTGGCGCAGCACGATAGTCGTCGGTGTCCGCGTCAGTGCCCAGGTACAGACGCCAGTAAAAGCGCATCGACTCACGCGTGAGCATGTAGCCTTCCGCGTTTTCGAGGTACGACGGCGTGTCGAAGTTGTGGTCGGTGACGGGGTAGATCAGCAGCTGATACACCAGCCGCGGACCACCCTGGTCGCGGACTGCCAACGCCACTGCCGCGGCCAGGTTGCCGCCCGCGCTGTCGCCGCCGACGGCCAGCCGGTCAGGCGCGATGCCCAGCTCGGCCGCGTGCTCGCCAACCCAGCGCGTCGCGGCGAGTGCGTCGTCGAAGGCAGCCGGAAAGGTGTGCTCGGGGGCCATGCGGTAGTCGACGGACACCACGACGCAACCGGCTTGATTGGCAAGCGCGCGGCACGCCACGTCGTGGGTCTGCAGGCTGCCACGCGCCCAGCCGCCGCCGTGGAAAAACACCAGTCCTGGCAAGGGCTCGCTGCCAGCGGGTTTGTAGACGCGCAGCGGGATCGGGCCAGCCGGGCCAGGCGCCTCGCGCGCCAGCACCTCGTGTACAGGCTCCGGCTCGCCGCCAGTCAAACGCGTTCGCTCCTCGAGCGCCTCGCGCATCTCCTGGGTGGTCATCTGCTCGACCGGCTTGCCGCCGGCAACGCTTGCAATGAGTGCCTGGGCTTGCGGATCCAGTGGCACGCCCGTCCCTCCAGTCAAGGGTGGAGCATAACCCGAATCGCGCCGTCGCGGCGCTCGACGAAGGTTGTCCACGCTTCGGCAAAATCGGCCAGCGCGAACGAGTGGGTGATCAGCGGGCGGACATCAACGGCGCCACTGGCGATCAGCTCGAGGCCGCGCCGCGAGATGCCGCGCGGGTTGGCGAGCGAGCCGTAGATATCGAGATGGCCACGCACGATGGTGCTCAGGTCGACGCCCGACAGCTCGCGCCCGGGCCCGGTGGCACCCGCCAGCACCACCCGCCCGCCGCTACTAGCTAGCAGGATCGCCTGACGTGCGGCTTCGGGCGTGCCGGCGAACTCGACCACCAGGTCGGCGCCCTGGCCACCCAGCGCCGCGCGGGTGTCGTCGATGGCCGCCTCGCCACCACCGACCACCACCGCATCGGCCAGCTGCCGGACGCGCTGCACCCGCTCCCAGCGCGTGCCGAGCAGCACGGTGCACGCGGCGCCCAGCGCTCGGGCAACCTGCACGGCCAGCGCGCCGAACGCGCCCACGCCGATCACCACCACGCTTTCACCCGCGCGGAGCTGGCCGCGCTCGACGGCATACAGGGCGATGCCGATGTTGTCGCAGAAGGCGCCCTGATCCCAGCTCACGTCCTCGGGCAGCCTGTGTAGCGCTTTGACCGCGACTGTCACATACTCGGCCAGACCGCCGGCCACCGTGAAGCCGATGTGGGCGTGGCCTTTGTCGGGCCGCCCATAGTTCAGGCACAGCTGGTACAGGCCTTCCAGGCAGCGCGCGCACTGGCCACACCCGACGTGCACCTCGACCCCCACGCGGTCGCCCGGCTGGACCTCGTCCACACCCTCGCCGAGCGCCACGACTTCGCCAGCGAACTCGTGGCCGGGGATGTGCGGAAACGTCGTGCCGGGGAACAGGCCGGCGAAAATCTTCTGGTCGGTGCCGCACACCGTGGTCGCCCTGACGCGCAGGAGGGCCTGGCCGCGCCCGGGCATCGGCATCGCCACCTCGCTCACCTCGAACCGATTCGCACCCGTCGCAACGACCGCCTTCATCGCTCGCCGCCGCCCGCCCGCCCTTTCACCGCAGCTAAGCGTAGCGACGCGGGCGTCACGTGGAGCGTCACGTGGGCGTCATCGCGCTATCACAAACTCGGGAAAAGCGTCACACGCAGGCTGAAGCGCGTCATGGCGACATCACAATCGTCAGCCGGGCTGGACCAGCACCTTGAGCGCGCCGTCGATGCGCTCGGCGAAGGTGTGCAGGGCCGTGCCGTACTCCTCGAGCGGGAAGGTGTGGGTCACCAGTGGCTCGACGCGCACACGGCCGGAGACGATCAGCGGCATGACCTCTTCCATGGTGTTGCGGTTGGCGCGTACGCCGAACAGGTCGATCTCCTCGAGCACGACCTTCTGCATCGGTAGCACCGCTTCGCCCTCGGTTGGCACGCCGGTGAACGCGACGCGTCCCCCTTTGCGCACCACGTCGACGGTCTGGCGGATGCTGGCGGTCGTGCCGCCCGTATCTATCGCCACGTTGGCGCCCTTGCCCTGGGTCAGCCGACGCACCGCCTGAGCTGGGTCTTCGGCGCGGTAGTCGAGCGTGGTGAAGCCCATCTCCGCTGCGCGCGCCAGACGCTCGCCCGAGCCAGTGACAATGACCGAGGCCGCGCCGAGCGCCAGGGCGCAGTCGGCGGTGAGCAGACCCATCGGCCCAGCCCCGACCACCACCACCACATCACCGGGCTCGATGCCCGGCCGTTTCACCGAGTGCAGCGCGATGCTCGCGGTATCGACCATCGCCCCGTAGGCCAGCTCGAGCTCGTCGGGGATGGGAAATACCGACTTGATCGACTGCACCACGTACTCGGCGTCGGCGCCCTGGCTGTAGTGGCCGTACTGGTGGTGCAGCGGCTCGCGGCCGTAGTTCTCGCACAGGTTGTAGCGACCGGTTCGGCACATGCGGCAGTAGCCGCAGCCGGCGTGCGACGTGCCCGCCACGCGCAGGCCCACGCGCCAGCCGAGCTCGTCCGCGCCCGGGCCAACCTCGACCACGATGCCCGACCACTCGTGGCCTGGAATAAACGGGTAGCTCTTCGGCCACCTGCCCGGGAAGCGGCCCTCGTAGATGTGCAGGTCAGTGCCGCAGATGGCCACCGAATGGACCTTGCACAGCACCTCCATCGGGCCGGGCCGCGGCACCGGCACGTCGTCGCGAATCTGGTGCTGGTTGGGCCCCGTCAGGACCACCGCCCGCATGGTGGCCGGCAGGGGACGATTGGCCGCAGGCGCCCGCTGGGTGACCGCCATCAGTAGCGCACCTCCCCGCGCGTGTCGGCCATGACCCGTGCCGGCGGGCGCGTCGCATCGTCGCGCCTGGGCTGCGCGCCAGGCGGCGTGGCGCCCTCGATGCCAGGCACGTCCAGGTCGACGAACGCCGCGACCCGGCAGACGCAGCCCTCACCGCCAATCCAGCGCCACGGGAAGGCGCCGAGCGTGACCCGTTTGCCCGCCACCTCGGCCAGCTCACCGCCCAGGTTCTCGAGCATGCACACGTTGCTGCGCGCCGTGCGGTAGTGGACGTACTCGAAGTCGCGCTCGGGCAGCGTCTCCTCGATCGGCTGTCCCGTCATCTGTTCGTACTCGCGCACCAGGTCCGGCCGCATCCAGCGCACACGAACGTAGAGCGAGTGATCCATCGAGGCCAGGTCGGCGCCAAGCCACTTGATCTTCTTTTCGTCGATCAGGTAGTCGATGACCTCGGGCTGCGGTCCGGGGTGTCGGTCGAAATACATGACGTCGTCGCGCGTCGGCTTGGTCCAGTTGTACTGGTCCCAGCCCGTGTACAGGACCACCACATCACCTTCGCGAATCTCTTCGCCACCGGGCACGCAGCCGAGCACATCCTCCAGCGAGTAGTACGACCACGGCCGCGTGATCGGCCGCAGGTCGATGACCAGGCCTGTGCCGACCAGGTCCGCCAGCGGGATCTCGCCCAGGTGCTTGCCGGTTTCGCTGTAGTGGATCGGCGCGTCGATATGCGTGCCGGTGTGCATGTTGGTCTTGACCAGCACCGTGCTCTTGCGGTCGCGATGGTGGGTGGTGATATCGGTCACCTCGATCGACGCGAACTGCGGCCACGTGGGCATGCGGTCACCCCACGGCTGAGTCAGATCGACGATGCGCAACTGCTGACTACTCCTCTCCGCTGGTCCGCGTCCAGGGTGCGATGCGCTGCTCGATCGCTCGTGTGATCCGCGTCAGCACGATGCCGAGCGCCATCACCACCACGATCGGCACGAGCAGGTGGTCTGGCTGAAAGGAATTGTTGTAGCGAACGATCAGGTAGCCGATGCCCGTGATCGAGGTGAAGAATTCCGCGACCACCATGCCCACCAGCGCCCGACCGACGGCCAGGCGCAGGCCGGCGGCGATGTACGGCAGCGCCGAAGGGACGATCACGTCTGCCCACAGCTGGCGCTCGCTGGAGCGGAAGGAGCGGGCAACCTCGAGCAAGCGGCGGTCGACGTTGCGCACGCCCTGCTCGGTGTTGACGATCACCGCGAAGACCGACGAAAAGATCACCACCAGCACCTTGGCGGTGATGTCGAAGCCGAAGATGAGCGTCATCAGCGGCACCAGCGCGACGTTCGGCGTGGAGTTGAACGCGTCGACGTACCAGTCCAGAGCAAAGTGCACGATGCGGCTGCGCGCGATGGCGATGCCCAGCGGAATGCCGATCGCCAGCGACAGGACGAAGCCGATCGCCAGCACCTGCAGACTGCCACTGAGGTAGCGCCACAGCTCGCCGCTGCCGACCATCTCGGCGGCGGCACCGAGCACGGCGCTGGGCGGAGCAAACAGCGCCTTGTTCGCACGGCGACCGAGCACCTCCCAGACGGCCAGCACCACGGCCAGTGACATCAGCCGGACCAGCCACTCCAGCGCGCGCTCACGGCGGCGGCGCGCTTCGGCGGCGGCTCGACTGCGCTGGGCGACGTCCTGCCGCGCTGCCGGCGGCGGAGCAACGGCCTGCACCGTCACGCCGCGCCCGCCAGCGCTCGAGCCACCACTTGCGCGGCCAGGCGGCGCCGCACCCGCGCGGCAAATACTGGGTGCGTCATGCAACTCCCACCAGGCCGACCTCAGGACGCAATTCGTCCCAGATGTGCTGGCGCAGCTCGGCGTAGCGCGGGCTGTTGCGCGCGTCCTGAACGCTGCGCGGCCTTGGCAGGCCAACCTCCAGGACTTCGCGCAGGCGACCCGGCCGCGTGGACATCACCGCGATTCTGTCACCCAGCACGATTGCCTCGTCGATGCTGTGGGTGATGAACACCAGTGTGCGCTGCTCCTGCTCGAGGATGCGCACCAGCTCCTCCTGCAGCAGCTCGCGCGTCTGCGCATCGAGCGCGCCAAACGGCTCGTCCATCAATAGCACCTGAGGGTTGAGCACCAGCGCGCGGGCCAGTCCGGCGCGCTGCTGCATGCCGCCCGAGAGCTGGTACGGGTACATCGCCTCGAAGCCGGCCAGACCGACCAGCTCGATGTGCGGCTGGATGAGTTCCTTCCACTGGCTGCGGGGCGTGCCGCGCAGCTTCAGTCCGTAGGCCACGTTGTCGAAGACAGTCTTCCAGGGGAACAGGCCGAAGTGCTGGAAGACCATGACCACGCTCGGGTCTGGCGCGGTGATCGGCCGCTCGTCGAGGTAGACCTGGCCCTCCGACACTGGCAGCAGGCCAGCCATGACGCGTAGCAGCGTCGTCTTGCCGCAGCCTGACGGGCCGACGATGCAGATGGCCTCGTTGGGCAGCACATCCAGGACCAGATCCTGGAAGGCGATCACCGCCCCGTCGAGGAACGTGCGCGTGACGTGATCGAGCCGCATCTTCGGCACGTCGCGCTCGCGGTCAGCGCTCAACGCCAGTTGTCCGCCGCTCAGTACCAGCGTGGGTCGCCCGTCATCGGGCCGCCGTTGCGTTTGATGGCTTCTTCCACGATCGACTTGTCGACGATCTGTTCGTAGGTAGGCTTGTTGTCGGGCTTGATCGTGCCGACTTCGGCTTCTTTACCGATGGTGTAATCGATCAACTTTTGTGGCATCCCGTCGTTGACACTCCAGATACCACCTTTGGACAGGTCGTCGTACGCTTTGTCGATCACTTCTGGCTTTTCTTTGGTCTCGTCGGCGGCGACTTTCTTGGTTTCAACGGGATTGCTGTACATGAACCGCTGGGCTTTGATGACGCCGGTCATGAAGCGGACCATGGATTCGCGCTTCTGCGTGCGCACGTCGTCGGTGGCGACGAAGGCCGAGTACCACCAGTCCGGCACGACCTCCCACATGCGCGCCAGCACGTTGAAGTTGGGGTTCACGCCGAGGGCGGTGTAGTACTGGTCGATGTGCAGGACGGTCGCATCCGTCTGGCCACCGGCCATCGACGTCACACGATTGGCGGTGGCGAC
>CBJLVJ010000140.1:0-6858 GCA_966426465.1 uncultured bacterium
TCGAGCACCTGTACGCCGTCGACGCCACCCAGGGCGAGCCGATCTGGGACTTTGACGTCCACAACGAGATCTGGAGCGCTCCCTCTATCCGTCCCGACGGCACCCTCGTGATCGCCGACCGCGGCGGCATCGTTTCCGTCATCGGCTGAGCGCGCGATTCGCTATGCTCCCGGCGGTATGCCATCCGGGGTGATCCGCCGGTTTCCGAACGTGGCGGGCGGGCGCGAGGCGTTGCTGGTGGGCCGCGGGCGCATGGCTGTGGATCGGGATGCGCTGCCGCCGGCGGTGCGCGCGGGTATCCATTCGACCTTCGGTGTGGACCTGGGCGCAGAGGAGGTCGTCCGTCGCATCGTCGAGGACGTGCGCGTGCGCGGCGATGCCGCCCTGCGCCACTACACGCGCGCGTTCGACCACGTCGAGGTCGGCGCGCTGCGCGTCTCGGAGCACCAGATCGACGTGGCTGTCCAGCGTGTCGGTGAGCGGGTGATGGCCGCGCTCCAGACCGCCGCCGAGCGCATCCACGCGTTCCACGAGCACGCGCGTCGCACCTCATGGCTCGACTACAGCCCGACGGGCGGCGCGCTCGGTCAGCTCATCCGTCCACTGGATCGCGTCGCGGTGTACGCGCCCGGCGGACGCGCGCCGTATCCCAGTAGCGTGCTGATGGCGGCGGTGCCCGCGCGGGTGGCCCAGGTCAGGGAGGTTGTTCTCGCCTCACCCCCTGGTGGGCCTGACGGCGACGTCGCCGATGTCCTGCTGGCGGCGGCACGCGTGGCCAGGGTCGACGCGGTCTATCGCGTCGGCGGTGCCCAGGCCATCGCCGGCCTGGCCTACGGCACCGACAGCTTGCCACGGGTCGACAAGATCGTAGGTCCCGGCAACCTGTTCGTGGTGCTGGCCAAGCGCATGGTGTTCGGCCAGGTGGGCATCGAAGCGCTGCCCGGCCCGACCGAGTGCCTGGTGGTCGCGGACGACTCCGCCAACCCGGCCTGGGTGGCCGCCGATCTCCTCGCTCAGGCCGAGCACGATCCCCTGGCCTGCTCGTTGTTGATCACCCCAGACCACGACCTGGCCGAGGCTGTCGATGAGCAGCTTGCCGAGCAGGTTCGCAGCCTGCCGCGACGTGCCATCGTCGAACAGTCCCTGGCTCACCGCGGCGCAATCGTCGAGACAGTCAGCCTCGAGGAAGCCGTCGACCTGGCGAACGCGTTTGCCGGCGAGCACCTGTGCCTGGCTGTGCGCGACCCGTGGACCTGGCTCGGTCGGATACGCCATGCCGGCGGCGTGTTCCTGGGCGAGTTGAACGCCGAAGCTATCGGCGACTATACCGCCGGCCCGAGTCACATCATGCCCACGGGCGGCACGGCGCGGTTCTCGTCGCCCGTCAATGTGGACGACTTCCTGAAGATCATCTCCGTGTTTGCGCTCGGTCCAGAGGACCTGCGAGAAGCCGGCCCGCCGGCGGTCGTACTTGCCCGTGCCGAGGGACTCGAGGCGCACGCGCGCGCAGTTGAATGTCGGCTGGCTACCCTCGCCGACGGCAGCCAGCGCCAGGCGCCGGCTACTTCCGACGAGCCGTAATCGCGTGGGCCAGGAATTCCCCTGGCCGGCCCGGCTGCGCCAGGCCGAGGATGACCACGCTGTCACCCGCCTGGAGGGTCTCGAGTCGCGCCGTCTTGCCGTTCAGCCGTATGAGCGCGCCTGGCGTGGGCACCACGTGCCATTCGCGCCCGCCTGCGCCGACGACGTCGATCGCGTCCGGCCTGACCTCCTTGAGCGTGCCGGCCAGGCTTCGCTCAGGATTGACCTTGTCGCTGGGTGTGGGCGTGGGCGCCGCGGCCACCACGGTTGGCCGTGGGCGCGCGGGCGTGGCGCGCGGCCGTACCTCAGACGGGGGCGTCGAGACGACCGCGGCCTGCTGACGGGTCTGGCTAGCGCCGACTGCCGCGGCCGCGACAAACACGCCGGTCGCGCCGACCGCCGCGGCCAGATGCAGGCCGAATCGCTTGAACCAGCGCCCCACGAGCCCCTGCTACTACGCCAGCCGCCGGCCACGGAGTGGCGCCGATGGACGCGACATGAATTTGCCCGCGGCGAGATTCAGCATGGTCGCGCTGAGGCAAGCGAGCACGATCAGGCTCCAGGGCACGACCTCGCCCAGCGCCGCGACGACGTCGCCCGGGGACGTTGCGACCAGCCCCAGGTCGCCTGCGATGCCGGCCAGCAGGTCCAGGCCATCGTCCGAGGCCAGACTGGCGCCCAGCTCGTATCCGGCGATCGTCAACAGTCCAACCGCGACAAGCCCGGCCACGATCCATGGCCAGGCAAATACCGCGCGTGACGCGTGTTTGCGCGCCACGGTGCTGGCGAGAACGCGCGCGGCCAGGTCCTCAGGCGCGGGCGCGCGCTCGAGGCGGGCGAACAGGCGATCGACGTCGTCCGCGGCGTTGTCCATCGCGCCGAATTCGGGATCAAGCATGACTGGTCACCGGGTCTCTCGAAGCATGCCGCGCAGGTGATGGCGGAGTAACCCCTTGGCCCGATGGAAGCGCACGCGCGCGGTGCCTTCGTCGACTTCGAGGATCAGACCGATCTCGGCGAACGAGCGATCTCCCGCGTAACGCAGCGCGACGACCTCGGCATAGGCTGGCGGCAGCGCTGCGATCGCCTGCGAAAGGACCCGCTGCAGGTCGGCCCGTTCGGCCATCTCGTCGGGAAGCGGCTCGTCATCGGCAGGCTCGACCCCGAGGCCGACGTCGTCAGATTCGTCGGGCATGCCCAGCGGCACGGTTCGACGCCGTCGGATCAGGTCGATGCAGCGGTTGCGAGCGACCCGAAACAGCCACGGCGCAAGCGGCTCGTGCTCGTCGAGCTGGGCCAGGTGGCTGTACAGCTGAACGAACGTCTCCTGGGCGACATCGGCCGCGTCGTCCGGCTGACCGAGCATGCGCAGACAGAAGTTGTAGAGCGTCGCCTGGTGTCGACGTACCAGCGCTTCGAACGCCGCGGGCTCCTGGCGACGTGCGGCCACGACCTGCTGGCCTTCCAGTGACAGGCTGCGTTCGTTTCGGGGCTCGAACGCGCGCGCGTTCAGCTCGAGCGGCCAGGCACGAGGCTGCGTGAGTCCAGAGGCAAGAGCTGACATTCCGGTGAGAGGCCCGTGGAAGGGCCCAACTCGGATCACGCCGCCCGTGCCGCAAACGTTACAGGAGCGGGCGGGTCTGAATTATTCCGCATCGCGATGCCGTCGAATATAGTCGGCCACCTTCGTTAGCAAAGTTGAGCCCAAGCGTGCCAGCAGAGTGCCAAGCCCACCCGAGACGGATCGCCGTGATCGACGACGACGCAGTTTTCGTCGAGCTGATGCACGACCTGCTCGCCAACGGCGAGGGCTACGACGTGGTGAGCACCTCCCACTGGCCTCAGGGTCTGGAGTTCATCAAGGAGACGCAGCCTGATCTCGTCATTCTCGACCTGATGATGGGTCGCGAACAGGTCGGCTGGGCAGTGCTCGACTTGCTGCATGACGACCCGGCGACCGCGACCATCCCGGTCATCCTGTGCTCGGCCGCGGCGCCGGCCCTTCAACAGTGCGCCAGGCGGCCAGCCGGACCCGGCGTCGTCGAATCGGTGGCCAAGCCATTCGACGTCGACGAGCTGCTCGGTGTGATCGAGCGCCTGCTCGCCCAGAGCGCCAGGCGTGCCGCCTGAGCGACTATACTTCGCGCGGTGATCCCGCTATCTGAGCGGTGTTTCCAGCAGCAGCCCCGCCAGGGGCTGTGTACCGACGTGACCTGACCAGGCTTTCAGTCGACGTCCAGCCTCCGGATCCCTTCGATCCGGGGGCTTTTTTGTTCTGCTGGGGAACCGCTGTATGGACTTCAACCCTGTTATCCGAGGTTTTATCCTCGGGTTCTCGATCGCCGCCGTGGTGGGCCCGATCGGCCTGTTGTGTCTGCGCCGTACGCTGGCGAGCGGCTTCGCCATCGGTCTGGCATCCGGTCTGGGAGCCGCGACCGCCGACGCGAGCTACGCAGCAGTGGCCAGCTTCGGCGTTTCGGCGATCGCGACCGTGCTCGTCGACCAGGCGCTCTGGTTACGGCTGATCGGCGGCGCGTTTCTGGTCTGGCTTGGCTGGCGCAGCGTGCGCTCGGTTCCGCCCGCCGCTCACATCCCGGCCGCGCTCAGCGGCTTACGCCTGGCCGGCGCCTACTCGTCAACGCTGGCGCTGACGCTCAGCAATCCGCTGACGATCCTGTCCTTCGCCGCTGTCTCGGCCGGACTTGCCGCCGCCAGCCCGAACCTGGTGCTGGGTGTCTTTGTAGGCTCGGCCGCATGGTGGCTCGTCCTGGCGGGCGTCACCGCGCGCATGCGCACGAGCCTTACACCCGGGCGCCTGCGACTGGTCAACGTCGCCTCCGGCGTGCTGATCGTCGCCTCTGGAGCGCAGGCGCTTGCCGCGGCGACTGCAGCCATCTGGGGCGCCGGCCGATAGTCAGCACACAGAGAGGGTGGATCTATGCCGCACGCGCCTGCGCTTGAACCTGTAACTGCATCCGGTGGTTGGCTCGACTTCGGCTCAGGCTGGCTGTTCGCGAGCATGCTCGACGCCATCGTCGTGGCCGAAGCCGATACAGCGCGCATCGTGCTCTGGAATCCGGCCGCCACCGCGCTCTTCGGGCTTGGCCCCGAACAGGCTCTGCAGCATTCGCTGGCCGATCTGGTCACCGACGTCCAGGAAACACCCCAATGGGCGGCCGCGTGCGGCGGTGATCCGAGCCGACAGACGGTCGAGCTGTTCGCGCACCGCGAGTCGGGCCCTGACGTGTGCGTCGAGCTGACCCTTAGCCGACTCGAGAACGCCACCGATAAGCGTGCGTTCGTCCTGGCTGTTGTGCGCGACATTTCCGACCGACATCAGGCGGAGGAGGAGCGCATCGAGCGGGTTCGCGAGCAGGTCGCGCGCGAGGAGTCGGCGGCGGCCCAGCGGCGGCTGGAGATGCTGGCCGAGGCGAGCCGGCTGCTCGACGCGTCACTCGACTACGAAAAAACCCTCCAGGAGGTGGCTCGCGTGGCGGTCCGCACGCTCGCCGACTGGTGCGCGGTGCACCTGGTCGAGCCCGACGGATCGATGCGCTGGCTGGCAGTGGCCCATGGCGACCCGGCCAAAGAGGCGCTCGCGCGTGACCTGCAGCAGCGCTACCCGGCGACCGGCGGCGTCACCCGCGTGCTGCGCAACGGTGTCTCCGAGGTCTATACGAGCGAGCAGTCGGATTCGGATCGGGCCGCGCGTGCGCACGACGCCAGGCACCTGCACATGCTGCGTGAGCTGGATTCACGCGCCGTGATGATCGTGCCACTCACCGCCCGCGGCAAGATGCTCGGCGCGGTGTCGCTGATCTCGACCCGACCTGGTCGGAGCTACGACGCGACCGATCTGGCCATCGCCGAAGAGCTGGCCCGACGCTGTGGCCAGGCGATCGAGAACGCTCGACTGCACCAGGAGGCCCAGGCCGCGGTGAAGGCGCGCGATCGGTTCGTGTCGATTGCGTCGCACGAGCTGCGCACACCCATCGCGCGAGTGAAGGGCTACGCGGAGATGGTGCTGGCGGCGCACACCGATGGCGATCTGACCGACGAGATGCTCAAGCGCTCACTGACGCGCATTGACAGCGCCAGTGACCGGCTGACGGGGCTCGTGCGCGATTTGCTCGACGTGTCCAAGATCTCGGCTGGCAATTTGCCACTGCGCGTTCGGCGGGTGGATGTCACCGACCTGGTGCGCGAAGTGGTCGGTCGGTATCAGGAGCAGCTCAGCGGGAGCGGCATGCTTCTGCTCGACATCGTGGGTACCCCCCGGCCGGTATCCGCCGATCCCGAGCGCATCGAGCAGGTCCTGACCAATCTGCTCGAGAACGCGGTCAAGTACTCGCCCGATGGCGCCGACCTGCGGGTGCGGGTGCAGCCCAAAGCGCGCGGCGTGCTGTTGGAGGTACAGGATCATGGCATCGGCTTGCCCGCTGAGGCTGCCGAGCGGATCTTCGATCCGTTCAGCCGCGCCGCCAACGCCGAACACCGCCAGATCACCGGCATGGGCCTGGGGCTGTACATCTGCCGCAACATCGTCGAGCAGCACCACGGCCGCATCTGGGCACGCAGCAGCGGCGAAGGCAGCGGGACCACGATGAGCGTCTGGCTTCCCGAGTCAGTCGCCAGCTCCGCAACAGGCAAAGCCGCTTAACCGTCGACCGGGTCCCCCTCGGGGTAACGTGTACGGGTGTCCGACCGCCGGCTGATCACGCTTGCCCTGTTCGTCGCGACGTTTCTGGTCTCGCTGGACGCCTCGGTCGTCTCGACGGCCATGCCCACCGTCATCGGCCAGATCGGCGGCATTCATCTGTACGCCTGGGTCTTCAGCGCCTACCTGTTGACGAGCACGGTCACCGTGCCCATCTACGGCAAACTGGCCGACCTGTTCGGCCGCAAACCCGTGTTCCTGGCGTCCATCGCCATCTTCCTGGTCGGCTCGATGCTGTGCGGCCAGGCACAAACCATGGAACAGCTGATCGCGTTCCGTCTGCTGCAGGGTCTCGGCGCTGGCGGCGTGCTGCCAATCAACCAGACCATCCTGGGGGACGTCTTTCCGCTGGAAGAGCGAGCGCGCATCACCGGTCTGTTCAGCACCGTCTGGGGCGTGTCCGGGCTGCTCGGGCCCGCCATCGGCGGCTTCCTGACCGAGCACGTCAGCTGGCGCTGGGTGTTCTACGTCAATTTTCCGCTGTGCGTGCTGTCGATGCTGTTGATCTGGAAGTTCCTGCACGAGCGCATCCAGCGCCGAGGCCACAGCATCGACTATCT
>CBJLVJ010000141.1:0-6834 GCA_966426465.1 uncultured bacterium
CAGGACGAGCTGCCGCTGCCCGAACCGACGCCGACCGCGCCATCACTGGCGGCCGCGGGCCTGCAGGTGCCGTTGCCAAGCGTGCCCGTGGTGGAGCCAACCCCCGCCCCCTGCACACCCATCGACGAACCTCTGCCTGCCGAGGACGACCCCGACGCGCGCGAGTTCTGGAGCAAATTTGAGGCACCTTTACCGCCGGCGCCGGTGTGGAACCCGCCAGGACCGAAGCGGGTTGGCATCCAGGCGGGCCACTGGCTGCGACAGGAGGTACCCTGGGAGCTCCACCACCTCGATTTCGGCGGGAGCGGTGGTGGCCGCCGGGAGTGGGAGGTCACGCTGGATCTGGCCAGGCGCGTACAGCACCAGCTCGAAGCGGCGGGCGTGCAGGCCGACGTGCTGCCGGTGGCTGTGCCGGAGCACTACCTGGCGCACGCCTTCGTGGCGATCCACGCCGATGCAAGCGTGCATCCGTCCTGGCGCGGGTTCAAGATTGCTCGCCCGGACTTCAGCGCGATCCCGGAGGTTGACGATCGGCTCGTAGCAGACCTGGACACGACCTACGAGGAGGCGACAAATTTCCCGCGCGACCTGGACCACATCAGCAGCAGCATGCGCCAGTATTACGCCTTCAACTCGCGGCGCTACTGCCACTCAGTGGCGCCAGGCGTGCCGCAGGCGCTCATCGAAACCGGGTACCTGACGAGCGCGGAGGACCGCGCGGTGCTGTTCGACGACCCGGACACGGCCGCCCGCGGGATCACCGTCGGCATTCTGCGGTTTCTGGGCATGCCGCGTAACAACACTGGAGACCGCGACGTGGTCAGTGTGGCATAACCTATCTATCATGGCGTTGGGGTTGCACGGGGTTGGGGAGCCCGGCGCAGCCCATTCAGGAGGACAGCCATGGGCAAATATCTGGTTGTCGCCAATCAGACGCTCGGCGGCGAACAATTGCTGGGCGAGGTCCGTCGACGTATGGCAACGGAACCGAGCTCGTTCTACGTGGTGGTGCCGAACACGCGTCCCACCGACATGAGAATGCCAGGGGAGCCGCTTCCGTCCTCGTCCGGCGCCTCCGAGTCTGAGGCGGAGCATCGGGCCACGCTGACCGCGCAAGCACGCTTGCGTCAGGCGCTGGCCCAGCTGCGGGCCGAAGGAGCCGACGGTCAGGGCAGTATTGGCGATGCGGAGCCGTTGACGGCGATCGCCGACGTCCTGGCCGAGCAGCAGTTTGACGGAATCATCATCTCGACGTTGCCAGGTGGCATTTCGCGTTGGCTGGGTATGGATCTTCCCCACCGCGCGGAACGAAAGTTCAACCTACCGGTGACCACCGTCGTCGCCAGAAGCTAGCCCGGCGCGCACGCGCCAGTGATGCCTTAGCGGCGCTCGGAGAGGCTATTATTGAAAGATGCGCTCCGCTCGTTTCGAACAGATGGGCGACAAATCCGCACGTGTGCACATGATCTGTCGTTACAAATATGACAGAAGTTAACATCGTCGGCCGCCTGTAGCGCCGGTTGAGGGAGGCTTCTCTGGCGGACACTCGCAAGGGCCGTGCGTCTGGCCACACCAGCAGCAGAAATGGGCCCGTGCTGCCCGAGATGCGTCGGCAGCATCTGGCGCAAATGATCCGCAGCGCGGGCGAGATCCGCCTCGAGAACGCCGCGCGCGTGCGGGGCGGCTCGGAAATGACAGCGTGCCGCGACCTCGACGTGCTGGAGCTGATGGGCGTGGCGCGGCGCGTGCACGGTGGCGCCGTCGCCGTCTTGCCGTCGGAGTTCTCCGGACGGGCGGAGCGGGCGGCAGCGGCCAAGCAGGTCATCGCTGGCAAGCTTCTCGACCTGCTGCCCGAGCATGGCGCATTCGTCTTTGACGCATCCTCGACTGTCGCGGCGTGCGTCGCCAAACTGCCCGACCGCGACGGCATGGCCATCTTCACCAACGGCATTGACACGTTCAACATGCTGCTGGCGAGAAGGCACATCGCGGCGCATGTGCTAGGCGGGGTGTACGACCGTCGGACTACCAACCTGATCGGACCGCTCACGATCCGCTCGCTGGAGGCGCTGTACTTCGACGTGGCCATCATGTCGTGCGCCGGCCTCGACGTGCGCTGGGGCGCAACGGAAGCGACCCTCGAGGATGCCGCCGTCAAACAGCGTATGCTGGATGCGGCCAGTCGCAAGATCCTGGCGGTGGACCGCGGCAAGCTCGGCCTGCGCGGCCGCGCACGCCTGGCGACCGTGCAGGCATTCGACGTCCTGGTGACCGAGCTCGACCCGGACCATAAGGACCTGAACGAGTACCGCCCCTTCGTCGAGCTGCGCTGAGCAGAGCGCAACCGCGAACTCCGGCGGAGACGGGGCCGCCCAGGCGGTTGTCAGAGGATGAACAATACGTTACAAGTTAACGAGTTCTAGCACGTTAGCTAGAGGAAAGCTGGGCCGATGACTGGAGTCAGGGAGCGTGCGGTCGCCGCCGGGGTCAGCTGGGCGGTAACGGGGCTGGAGATCGAGACCCCATCGTGGGGCTATGGCAATTCGGGTACGCGGTTCAAAGTGTTCCCCCAACCGGGCGTGCCGCGCGATCCGTTCGAGAAGGTCGAGGATGCCGCCACCGTTGGGCGCTACACCGGCGCGGCAAAGTCGATCGCGCTGCACATCCCGTGGGACCGTGTCGACGATTTTTCGGCGCTCGCTGCTTTTGCGCGCGAGCGTGGCGTGCAGATCGGTGGCATCAACTCGAACACGTTCCAGGACGAGGATTACAAGCTCGGCTCGCTGTGCCATCCCTCCTTCGACGTGCGCAAAAAGGCCGTCGCACACATCCTGGAGTGCTGCGAGATTGCCCGCCAGACGGGCTCGAAAGTGGTGAAGGTGTGGCTGGCCGATGGCACGAACTACCCCGGCCAGGACGATTTTCGGGGGCGTCGTCGGCGGCTGATCGATTGCCTGCGCGAGATTCATCCGGCTCTGCCGCCAGGCGCACGTCTGTTCCTGGAGTACAAGTTCTACGAGCCGGCATTCTACCACACCGATGTGCAGGACTGGGGCCAGTCGCTGAGCGTCTGCCAGCAGGTCGGTGAACGGGCGCAGGTGTGTGTCGACACCGGCCATCACGCCATGGGCGTCAACATCGAGCAAATCGTGGCCATCCTCCTCCAGGAAGGACGCCTTGGTGGCTTCGACCTGAACGACAAGAAGTACGGCGATGACGACCTGATGGTCGGCAGCATCGACCCGTATCAGCTCTTCCGCATCTGCCACGAGCTGGTCAAGGCCAACGCGGACGAGTCGGACCCCACCGCCCGAGCGTGCGCCAGCGAGGTCGTCTACATGCTCGACCAGTGCCACAACATCGAGCCGAAGATGCCGGCGGTGATCCGCTCGGTGATGAACCTGCAGGAGGCGTTCGGCAAGGCGTTGCTGGTGGACCTCGGGGCGCTGCGCCAGGCGCAGGAGTCCGGCGACGTGCTGGAGGCCAATCGCCTGCTGAAGGACGCCTACGACACGGACGTGCGCGACCTGCTGGCGCGCGCCCGCGCGGAGGCAGGGTTGCCTGAAGATCCCTATCGCGCGTACCTGGCCAGTGGCGAACAGCGCCAGCGCGAAGAAGCTCGTGTTGGTGGAGTAGGAGCAGGTTGGCAATGAGCACCGACGTCGAGACACAAGCGCTGCCCATCACGTCAGCCGACGGCGCGTTTCCCATTCTTCCGCCCGTCAACCGCTGGGACACCGCCCGCGCGCGCGGTCTGACCGCGCTGGAGCTGCTGGCGTATCGATCCAACCTGCTCGGTGCGGACCGCTCGGTGGCCAACTGGGGTGGCGGTAACACCTCCAGCAAGTCCACCGAGCTGGACTTCCGCGGGCGCCAGACGCGCGTGCTGTGGGTCAAGGGCTCCGGCTCGGACCTGGGCACCATCCGACCGGGGCAATTCACCGGGCTCCGTATGGATGACGTGCTGCCGCTGATCGAACGCGACAGGATGTCGGACGAAGAGCTGATCGCCTACTACGAGCACGCCGTGCTCAAGCCAGGCCAGCCGCGCGCGTCCATCGAGACGCCGCTGCACAGCATGCTGCCCTTCGACCAGGTCGATCACACCCACCCCGACGCGATCATCGCCCTGTGCGCCACACCCGAAGGCCCCGAGCTCGCCCGACGGCTGTGGGGCGACGCGGCGATCTGGGTCGACTACGAACGGCCGGGCTTCTCGCTCGGCAAGAAGATCGCCCTGGCTGTACGCGAGCGGCCCCAGGCGGCCTGTGTGCTGATGGCCAAGCACGGCCTGGTGACGTGGGCCGATACCGCCGAGGAGTGCTACGCGAAGAGCATCGAGACGATTGGTCGCGCCGCCGAGGCACTGGCCGAGCGGTCCGACAAGCGGCGGGTCTTCGCTGGTGGCGCTGAGACGCCCGGTGTGAACCGTGAGGTCCTGGTTGCGGCGCTGCCGGGGGCAATCTCCCAGCGCCAGCCGATGGTCCTCCGCCTGGACACCAGCGATGGAGCGCGCGCCTTCGCCAGCCGAGCCGACGTGGCGCAGCTAGCCAGCGCCGGACCGGCCTGCCCGGACCACCTGGTGCACACCAAGCCCTGGCCGCTGGTCATCTCCGCCGAGGCCGCCCGGGGCGGCGCCGAGTCGCTGGCCCAGGCCTTCCGCGACGGCGTCGCCGCCTTCGAGGAGCGCTACGCCGCGTACTTCCGGCAGCACGCCGCCGACGGCGTGTCCATGCGCGACCCGGCGCCGCGCGTGGTGCTCGTGCCTGGTGCCGGCGTCGTCACCACCGGACCAGACGGCATGCAGGCGAGCGTGGCGGCTGCGCTGTACGAGCGCGCCATTGCCGTTCTGTCGACGACGGCCGGCCTGGGTGGGTTCGCCCCGCTCACGCCGTCCGAGACCTTCGACGTCGAGTACTGGCCGATGGAGCTGTACAAGCTCGGTCTGCTCCCGCCACCCAAGGAGCTGGCCGGGCGCGTGGCGCTGGTGACCGGCGGCGCGTCGGGCATCGGGCGTGCTGTGGCGCAGCGCCTGGCCGAGGCGGGCGCGCACGTGGTGGTGACCGACCGCAACGAGCCCGGCGCGCAGGAAGTCGCGGCCGGGCTGGTCCAGAAGCACGGCGAGCGGCGCGGTCTGGCGGTCGGTATGGACGTGACCGACGAGGCGGCGGTGCGGCGCGCGTTCGAGGAGACCGTGCTGACCTACGGCGGGGTGGACGTGATCGTCTCCAACGCCGGGATCTCAACGTCGCACCCGATCGAGGAGACCACGCTCGACGAGTGGAACCTGAACCAGTCGATCCTGGGCACCGGCTATTTCCTGGTCGCACGCGAGGCGTTCAAGGTGCTGCGCCGCCAGGCCCGCGGCGGCAGCGTCGTGTTTGTCGCTTCCAAAAACGGGATGGTAGGCGGCAGAAACGCCGCGGCCTACTCGTCGGCCAAAGCGCTGGAGATCCACCTGGCCCGCTGCCTGGCGGAGGAGGGCGGCGGTGCTGGCATCCGTCTCAACACGGTCAATCCGGATGCCGTGCTCCAGGGCTCCAGTATCTGGAACTCCGCCTGGCGCGAGGAGCGTGCCCGCACCTACGGCATTCCGCCTGACCAACTGGAGGAACATTACCGCGCGCGTACCACGCTGAAGGTCAACGTATTTCCGGAGGATATCGCTGAGGCGGTACTGTTCTTCGCCTCGCCGCGCACGGCCAAGTCGACCGGCAACATCCTGAACGTCGACGGTGGCGTGGTCGCGTCGTACACGCGCTAGGCAAGAAACGTGAAGACTACCGAGCGGTACCTGGCGCTCGACCTGGGCGCCGAGAGCGGCCGGGCCCTGGTTGGCACGTTCGACGGTGATCACCTGGCGGTCGAGGAGGTGCACCGCTTCGCCAACCGCCCGGTGCGACTGCCGACGGCGCTGCACTGGGACATCCTGTCGCTGCTGGCCGAGGTCCGCGCCGGGATCGCCGCGGCCGAGCGTGGCGGGCCGCTGGCGAGCCTGGCGGTGGACGCCTGGGGAGTTGATTTCGGGTTGCTCGATACCCGTGGCACGCTGCTTGGCAATCCGGTCCACTATCGCGACGAGCGTACCGACGGCATGCTCGAGGCGGCATTTGCCATCGTTCCGCGTGAGGAAATCTTCGAGCAGACGGGCATCCAGTTCCTGCCCATCAACTCGCTCTATCAGCTCCTGTACCTGGTGCGCGCCGACGACCCGTCACTGCGTAGCGCTTCCACGCTGCTGACGATTCCCGACCTGCTCCACTACTGGCTGAGTGGCGCGAAGGCATGCGAGTTCACCAACGCAACCACCACCCAGTGCTTCAACCCCCGCACGCGAGCCTGGGCGGGCGGTCTGCTGGAGCGACTTGGCATCCCCGAGCACGTCTTTCCTGAGGTTCTCCCGCCCGGCACCACACTGGGCGCCCTGCGCGACGAGACGGGGCATGCACGCCCGATACGGGTGGTCCTGCCGGGCTCGCACGATACCGCTTCCGCCGTCGCGGGTACTCCGCTGCGCGGTGCCGATGCCGCGTACATCAGCTCGGGGACCTGGTTTCTGGTCGGTGTGGAGGTGCCCGAGCCCGCCATCACTCCGCGGAGCCTGGCGTTGAACCTGACCAACGAAGGTGGGGTAGGTGGAACCTTCCGTCTGCTGCGCAACGTCATGGGGCTGTGGCTGGTACAGGGGATTCGGCGCGGTCTGGAGCGCCAGGGTTCTCGGCTGGACTACACCGAGCTCACCCAGGCGGCCGCCGAAGCCCCACCCCTCCAGGTAGTCCTCGATCCCGACGCGCCGCCGTTTCTGCGCGCCGACGACATGGCGCAGGCCATCCG
>CBJLVJ010000142.1:0-6830 GCA_966426465.1 uncultured bacterium
GTCAGGGCGGTGGCGGAGCCGGTGGTCAGGGTGGCCAGGGCCAGGGCGGTGCTGGCGGTCAAGGACGGGCTGCACAAGGTGGCCAGGCGCCTGGTGGCGCTGGTGGGGCTGGCGTGCGCGGTGGCGCAGGAGGATAGGTTGATGGCTACGCTGACACTCGATCGACCCGCCCGGCGCGCGAGCACTCCTCAGCCCACCGCACCAGCGCAGGCAGAGGACGACGCGTTCGCGCTGCTGGGGCAGGTACCCAGTCGCGCGCTGGGCGGATGGCGGATCTTGCAGACGATTCCCTCCGCGTTCGCGGCGCTGCGCGCGAACAAGGGACGCAGCATCCTGACCACGCTCGGCATCATCATCGGCGTGGCGGCGGTGATCGCCATCGTCGCGCTCGGCGAGGGCGCCAGCGCCTCGGTCAGCAGCCAACTGGCCGGCCTGGGCACCAACCTGCTCACGATCATGCCCGGCAGCACGCGCACCGGCGGAGCGGCGGCGGGCGCGGGTAGCGCCACGACGTTGAAAGCGGACGACGCGGCCGCGATTGCCCAGAACGTCCAGGGCCTGAACGGCGTTTCGCCGGTGGTCTCAGGCAACGCCCAGATCATCTACGGCAATCAGAACTGGTCGACGCGCGTCCAGGCGGTGGCGCCCGCCTATCTGCCGATCAATGACTGGAAGATCGCGCAGGGCAGCGCGTTCACCGAACAGGACAACACCAACGCGAGCAACGTCGCCATCCTGGGACAGACCGTAGCGAGCAACCTGTTCCCCAACGGGCAGTCGCCTATCGGTCAACTGGTGCGGATTCGCAACGTGCCATTCACCGTCGTCGGCGTGCTCGCCAGCAAGGGCAGCAGCGGCTTCGGCGACCAGGACGACACGATCATGATCCCGTTCCGCACGGGCCAGGTGCGACTTTTCGGGGCCTCCAACATCAACCAGATCGTCGTCCAGGTAGCCGACGCGACACAGATCTCATCGGTGAGCACCGAGATTCAGACGCTGCTGCGGCAGCGCCATCAACTGCAGTCAACGGCATCCGACGACTTCACCATCCGCAACAACGCCGACATCATCTCGCGCGTGTCCAGCGTGTCTGACACGATGACCATGCTGCTGGGCGGTGTTGCCGCGGTGTCGCTCGTGGTGGGTGGCATCGGCATCATGAATATCATGATGGTGTCGGTGACCGAGCGCACGCGTGAGATCGGCATTCGGCTGGCCATCGGCGCTCAGCCGCGGGACGTCATGTTCCAGTTCCTCGTGGAGGCGGTGGTGCTCTCGTTGCTGGGCGGTGTCATCGGCATTCTGATCGGAGCGGGCGTGGCGATGGCGTTGCCGGTCGTAGCGGGCTGGGCCACGGTGGTGCCGTGGAACGCGATCGTGCTGTCGTTCGGCGTGTCGGCCGCGATCGGGATGTTCTTCGGGATCTATCCGGCGCGCAAGGCGTCGCAGCTGGATCCGATCGTCGCTCTGCGCTACGAGTAGGTACGAGTAGGTGCGAGGGGTAGCCCCCTCGCGGCTACACTGTGTCGCCCCGTATGCGACGGTTTGGGCGACTCACCCTGCAGCGGAAGGTGCTGCTGATGCAGATTGGCATCGTGCTGCTGGTGCTAGGGCTGATCTCGACGACGGTGCTATCGGTGCTGGCGCGGCTGGTCGACGAGCAGGCCGGCGAGCGGGTGCTGGGCATTGCTCACACGGTCGCGCTGATGCCGGCCGTGCGCGACGCCTTCGTCGCGCCCGATCCGCCAGCCACCATTCAGCCGCTGGCCGAGTCGGTCCGGCAGGCGGCACGGTTGAGCTTCGTGGTGGTCAGCAACCGGCAACTGATTCGTTACTCCCACCCGAATCCGGAGCTGGTGGGCCGCTCGCTACGCGACCCGCCGCCGGCTGACAGCGCGCTTCCGGAAGACGACGAACGCCCGTTGAACGGGGAGTCGTTCGTGGTCCAGGAGGACGGATCGCTCGGTCGTTCGATTCGCGCCAAAGTGCCGATCTTCGACGCGACCGGCAGCACCATCGTCGGGGCTGTCTCCGTCGGCATCCTGGTTGCCCCGCTGCAGGATCGTCTCGCCGGGCACCTACCGCTGCTGGCTGGCTCGACGCTGCTGGCGCTGGCCCTGGGCTGCGGCGTCTCATTCGCGCTGGCGCGACACATCAAAGGGCAGATGCTCGGTCTCGAGCCGGCCGAGATCGCGGCCCTCTTCGAGCAGCGCGAGGCCATGCTGCACGGCATCCGCGAGGGGGTGGTAGCGGTCGATCGCGCTGGCGACATCACGGTCGTCAACGACGAAGCGCGTCGGCTGCTCGGGTTGCCCCAGGGCATGGAGGGCTGGCCGGTGCGCGACGTCATTCCGGACTCCGGACTGCCACGTGTGCTGCGCTCCGGCCAGGCCGAAGCCGACCAGGCTACGGCGCTGAATGGACGAGCCATCGTGGTCAGCCGGATTCCGGTTCGTATACGGAGCCGGCTGGTCGGCGCCATCGCCACCTTTCGCGACCGGACCGAGCTGGAAGTGCTGGCGCGCGAGCTGCACGGTGCGCGGAGCTACGCCGACACGCTCCGAGCCCAATCACACGAGTTCGTCAACAAGCTGCACACCATCGCCGGCATGCTGGAGCTGGGCTGGCACGACCAGGCCGTCGCATTCATCACGCAGGCCAGCCGCGAACAACAGCAGTGGATTGAAGATCTGCCTGCGCGAATTGCCGACCCGGAGCTGGTGGCGCTGCTGGTGGGCAAGGCCAGCGTGGCCTCGGAGCGAGGCATCACCTTCTCGGTCTCGCCGCGCAGTCACCTCGGGCCGACCAACGGATTGAGCGACGTCCTGGCCACAGTCACCGGCAATCTGATCGAGAACGCCTTCGATGCCGTTGAGGGGCGGCCCCGTCGCGAGGTCAGCGTCAGGCTGGCGGACGGGGACGGCGAGATCCTCGCCGAGGTTCGCGACAGCGGTCCGGGCGTACCGAGGCCGCTGGTTGGCCGCATTTTCGAGGCTGGCTTTTCAACCAAGGAGACGCAGCACGGGCCGCGGGGGCTGGGTCTGGCGCTCGTCAAGCGGTTGGTGACGCAGCACGGCGGCAGCGTGGCCGTACGCAACGAGGATGGGGCGATCTTCACCGTGCGGCTGCCACTCGAGGCCGGAACGGCATCGAGTCCGCCGTTCGCCGTGACGCGCGGTGCCGATGCAGACTGAGGGCACAGGACACAGCCTCAAGGTCGACGGAGCGCACTACGCGATCACCGTCGACGAGCATCGGCGGGTCATCGCCGATGCCGCGGTCGTGGTGGGTCGAGACGGGCGCATCAGCCACGTTGGCAAGGCCGCCGAGCTTGCGCACGTCTCGGCGGAGCGGACCATCGACGCGGCAGGCGGAGTGCTGACGCCGGCGTTCGTCAACGGCCATATGCACATCAGCTATGCGCACGCGGTGAGGGGGCTGTTTCCGGATGACTTCGTGGGGCGTGCGCGATTGCGCGAGGTGTTTCGCCTGCAGAGCGCCATGACCGAGGAGGAGGAGTACTGGACCTCGCTGTTGGCCGTCATCGAGCTGACACGGTCGGGCACGCTGACCTTCGTGGACCCCGGTTCGACGCGTTTCGTGGATGCCTGCCTGCCGGTGTACGAGGACGCCGGCTGTCGCGTCATCACCGGCACGAGTGTGATCGATCGAGAGTCGGACCTGGCGCTGCCCCGCTATCCGACGGATGAAGCGCTGGCGCGGACGGAGGCCTTCATCCGCACCTACGACCGGCGGCTCGATGGACGGCTGCGAGCGTGGGCCATGCCGTTTTCGTCCGACACTTGCTCGGCGGACCTGCTCTGTGGCGCCCGCCGCCTGGCTGAGAGCCTCGGCACGAGCATGACGATCCATCACAATGGCGGGCCGCCAGCTGATGGTCGGCGCCCAACGCAGCACCTGGCGGAGATCGGAGCACTCGGGCGCAACGTTTTGCTGGCCCACGTGGCGGGGATCGACGACGTCGAAGTGGACGCCATCGCTCGATCTGGCGCCAGCGTCGTCATCTGCCCGAGCACCACATTAAAGGAAGGCAGCGGCCTTGGCAGTCGGAAGCTGCCCGAGCTGATGAAGGCCGGAGTGAACGTCGGGCTGGGGGCCGATTCGGCGAACAGCTCGAATTACCTCGACGCGGTGCGCATGATGAACGCCGCCGCGCTCGGCTTCAAAGATGGACGGCTGGACACCAGCGTGGTGCCCGCGGAGCAGGCTGTCGAGATGGCGACCCTCATCGGCGCTCGCGCGCTGGGTCTTGGTGACGAGACGGGGTCGATCGAAGTCGGCAAGCAGGCAGACCTGGTGCTGTTCGAAACGCGACGGGCAGAGTGGCGCGCGCTGCTCGACCCGGTGAACAACCTGGTCTACAGCGCGGACGGGAGAAGCGTACGGACGGTAATTGCCGGAGGCCGTGTGGTGGTGGACGAAGGTCGGGTGACCTTCGCCGACGAGGCTCGCGTGGCGGACAAAGTCCAGGAGCTGGGCGAGGCGCTGCTCGCACGTACCGCTACGCGGGTGTATAGGGGACGCTGGCCTGTCGTCTGACGAGCCGGCGGGGGGCTCACCGCTTTCCCATGTTGTTCCAAGGTTGAGTGGCGATAGTCCGATGCATGAACCTGCTGGCTGTTCCTGCCCCTCTGGCCCGACCCTGGAGCCCGTGCCGTGTGCCTTATCGCTTGCTTGCGCTTGGTCTGGCGCTGGCGGTTGCCCTGGGTGGGGCGTACGCGGCCATCCAGGGCAACCCGTTCGCGAAAAGCTCCACCGGGCCGACGTACCAGACCACTGCCGCGAGCCAGGGAACCGTCCAGGTGACGGTCAGCGCGACGGGACCGATCACCACGCCAGCAAGCGTGCCGCTGAGCTTCAAGAGCGCCGGGAGGCTCGCCGAAGTCGACGTAACCGTTGGCCAGCACGTGACCGCCGGACAGGTCCTCGCCAGGCAAGATACCGCCGACCTGCAAGCGGCCGTGGACCAGGCCCAGGCCACGCTGGCACAACAGCAGGCCAATCTGGCCAAGCTCGCGGCGGGCGCGACGCCCGAGGCGGTGGCCGCCGCACAGGCGCAGGTCGACGCGGCGCAGACGAGCCTGGACAACGCCCAGAAAAGTCTGGACGCGGCCCAGGCGAGCGCTGTCGCCACGGTCACGAGCGCGCAGGCCGACGTGAGCTCGGCCCAGGTCACGCTGAACTCGGCGCAAAAGATGCTCGCCCAGACCCAGGCGCAGGCCGACGCGGCGCTCCAGGCAGATCAGACCACCCTGGGCAATGCCCAGCAGGCGTACGCGGACCAGCTCCAGAGCTTCCACGCCAACTGGGACCAGGTTCAGGCCCAGCTTGCGCAAGACCAGGTGACGGTCGACAACGCCCAGAAGGCGCTGGACGACGCCAACGCCAGCCTGGCCGCGGCTCGAGCCTCGATCGACCAGGCGGGCCAGGCGGACGTCGTCGCGGTGCAGAACGCGCAGCAGACGTTGAGCAACGCCCAGGCGGCGCTGAGCGCAACGCAGCAGCAGATCGCGGCTAGCGAAGCGGCCGACCAGGTCGCTGTCCAGAACGCCCAGCGCAACGTTCAGACGGCCGAAGCGGCCTCCAACAACGTGGCGGACGTGGCGGCGGCCTCCAACAACGTGGCCTCCAAACAGGTCAGCCAGGCCAAAGCCAGCCCGAGCTCGACCAGCGCCAGCGTCTCGACCTCGCAGGCGCAGCAGAATCTCACCTCGGCGCAGAACGAGCAGTCGCTGGCCAACGCGCAGGCCAACATCACCAGCGCCCAGAACGCGCTGAACTCGGCGCAGGCTGCGCTGAAGTCCGACCAGGCCAAGAACCAGGCCAGCCTCATCTCGACGCAGACGCAGGTGGCTTCAGCTCAAGACGCGCTCAACACGGCCCAGGCGGCCCAGCAGAGCAACGCGGCGAAGAATCAGCAGAGCCTGGTGTCCGCGCAGTCGCAGGTCACCAGCGCGACCAATGCGTTGACGTCTGCCAGAGCGGCGCTGGCGTCCGATCAGGCCAGGAACCAGCAAGGTCTCGACTCGGCCAAAGCCACGGTCGATCAGTCGCTCAGCTCGGTGCTGACGGCGCAGGATGCGCTGGCAAGTGACCAGACCAAGCAGCAGGCCAGCGTCCAGTCGGCCCAGAACTCGGTGGACCAGGCACAATCGGCGCTCGACAAGTCGCGCACGACCGTGCAGAACACGATCGCGCAGCAGAATGCGACCTTGCAGTCCGCGCAGAACACGGTGGCGCAGGCGGGGGCTTCGCTCGACACGCAGAAGGCGACGTACGCTTCGTCGACGGCCGGGCCAAGCCAGCCAGAGCTGGATGCCGCCACGGCGGTGGTCGCCGGCGCGCAAACAGCACTTCAGACCGCCCAGAACAACCTCGCGGCGGCCGTGTTGACGGCGCCCACGGATGGCACCATTGCCGGCCTGAACGGCGTGGTAGGCCAGTTCATCAGCGGTGGAGCGACTTCTTCCAGCTCTACGTCCTCCTCCAGCACGAGCAGCAACGCCTTCATCACCCTGAGCAATTTGAGCACACCTCAAGTGACCGCGGCGGTGAGCGAGGCCGACATTGGCAAGGTCCAGCCGGGACAGAAGGTCACCTTCACGGTGACGGCGTATCCGAACCGCACGTTCACGGGCACGGTGGCGACGATCGAGCCGGCCGGCACCACGACCTCGAACGTGGTGACCTACCCGGTGCTGATCTCGGTCGATCCGACGGACGTGCAACTGCTGCCGGACATGACGGCGACGGTGACCATCGTGACGCAGCAAGCTGACGGCGCGGTGCTGGTACCGAACGCGGCT